>NZ_WWHX01000279.1 GCF_009862125.1 Streptomyces sp. SID5910 | reverse complement strand
GAGGGCGCACGGCGCGTGGCCTGGCGTGGGCCCGGGGTGCGGCTGGGGCGCGACCGACGTCCGCCGTCGGATGGCGGACGGCCCCTCGGCGATCGTGGCACCGCCGGGTGCGCCGAACCGTCGGCCCCGTGCGGCCGCACCGGCCCCTGACGCCAGGCCCACGCCGCAGCCCCGGCCCGGCGCCGCACCCCCTACGGCGCTCCCGACTCCTCCCGCAGTGGCCCCAGCTCCTCGGTCATCGTCGCGCGCAGGCGTAGCGTCGTGACCAGGCGTTGGAAGGCTTCCGCCCAGTAGCCGCCTGCTCCCGGCGACGCGTCCTCCGGTTCGTCCGGTATCGCCAGCAGCGCGTCCAGGCGGGCCGCCTCCGAGGGGTCGAGGCAGCGCTCGGCCAGGCCCATCACGCCGCTGAAGCTCCAGGGGTAACTTCCGGCGTCCCGGGCGATGTTGAGCGCGTCGACCACCGCACGTCCCAGTGGCGGAGCCCACGGCACCCCGCACATGCCGAGCAGCTGGAACGCCTCGGACAGACCGTGCGTCGCGATGAACCCGGCGACCCACTCGGCCCGTTCGTCACCGCTGAGCGTGCCGAGCAGCTTGGCCCGCTCGGCCAGGGACACCGCGCCGGGACCGCCGGCCTCCGGCGCCGTGGGAGCCCCCAGCAGCGCCCTCGCCCACGCGGCGTTCCGCTGCCGCACCGCCGCCCGGCACCACGCCGCGTGCAGTTCGCCCTGCCAGTCGTCCGTCACGGGGAGCGCGACGATCTCCTCCGGTGTGCGGCCGCCCAGCCGGGCCGGCCAGGCGCCGAGCGGTGCCGCCTCCACCAGCTGGCCGAACCACCAGGACCGCTCACCCCGTCCCGCGGGCGGCTTGGGCGCGACGCCGTCCCGCTCCATGCCCGCGTCGCACTCGTGCGGCGCCTCCACGGTGATCGCCGGCCGGTCCGTGGCGCGGTCGAGTGACACGCACGTCAGGGCACGCGCCGCCATCCGCGCGGCCAGTGCCGAGTCCGGCAGCGCCGACAGCAGCTCCGCGGCCGTCGCCCGTACGTTGCGGCTGCGGTCGGCCAGCGCCTGTTCCAGGAACGGCTCGTCCGCCGCTGCCAGCCCCGTCCGCAGGGAGTCGAGGAACATCAGCCGGTCCTCGGCCCGCTCCGTCGCCCAGGTGGAGGCGAGCAGTTCGCGGGCGGCGGCCGGGTCGCGGGAGCGCAGGGACGCCAGCAGGGCGACGCGCTCGGCGAACAGGCCCTCCTGCCACAACTGCCGCACCCGCTCGGTGGCGTCGGGGCCGGGCAGCGAGGTGCCGCCGCCGGGCGTCGCACGCAGCGCGAACCGCCAGTCCTGGTTCAGCCGGGCCAGCCACAAGGCGCGCGGCCCCGCGAAGGCCAGCGCCGCCGGACGCAGGTCCGTGCGTCCCCGGGCCGCGTCCAGCAGGGCCGGGAGCGCCTCGGGCGGCGCCGCGAAACCGCGGGCGTTCGCCGCGGCCAGCCACTGGGGCAGCAGCTCCATCAGGTCGGGCGCCGTGCCCCTGCGTCCGCCGCCCGCCGTGCCGGGGCGGTCGGTGAGGAGCATCGTGAGCCGGCGGGCCGCCGCGTCCGGCAGCGGCGGACGGTCGTCGCCGGGGGCCGGATCCGGACGCCGGGCCGCGCGGGCCGGGGTCAGCCCGGCGCGTCTGCGGACGGTCTCCACGGCCGCGGCGTCCAGCAGGGCCGCCGGTGCGTCCCGGCCGGGCTCGTGGCCGTGCGGGGTGCGCCGCTGCGTGCCGAGCAGAGCCGAGGTGACGAGCTCCTCCCAGGCACCCGACGGGGGTGCGTCCGTGACAGGGGCCGTCGCCGGGTGCGGGGCACTGTGCGTCCTGGTCATGCGGTTCCCTTCCGTGGGGTGCGTCAGCACAGCGTCACCGCCGGGCCCTGGCCGTCCGGCCAGGCCGTCAGCGGGGTGAAGCCCCGGTGGCCGCACTCGCCGAAGACCGTGACCGGCCTGCCGCCCGCGAGGGCGACCAGCCGCCACAGGCCGGGGCGGTTGCGGGCCGCCGGGCTGAGAGGCAGTGCCGTGTCCTCGTCGGCGTCCGCCAGCTGCCAGGAGTCGCCGTCCGGTACGGGCACGACCCGGCCCAGGGCCACCGGGACCGACTCCAGCCACGGGTCGTCGCGGAGTGCCTCGCCGTAACGGGCGACCGCACGCGAGGTCGTCACTCCCGGCGGGCGCGCGTCCGTCCACGCGGGCGGCGCGAACTGCTCGCCGAGAGCGACCCGTTGCCCGCCCGCGCCCGGATACGAGGACACCTCCGCGTCCAGCGCCAGACCCACCGGAAGCGCGAGCTCCGGAGCCCGGCCCGCGGCCCCGTAGGAGAGGAGCAGCGCGGTGCGCCGCGACTCGGCGCCGTACAGCCAGACGCGCCGGGTCGTCAGCCGCGTGTCCGCCGTGTCGTACTGGGCGAGGACCAGCCATCGGTCCCGCACCGGCGGACCGTCCGCCGGTGCGGGCAGGCCGACGCGGGAACGGACCGTCGCCGCCAGGGCGTCCGGAAGCCGCTCGCGGCGCAGCCAGCCCTGGTCGAGGAGGTGCAGCAGCGCGCACTCCTCCAGCAGCCGGACCGGCCAGCCGGGCCCCGACGCCGGCAGGGCGCCCAACTCACGCGCCCGGGCCGCCAGTCCCGGCGCCTGGGCGTCGACCATGCGGGCCGCGGTCTCCTCCCACAACGCGTACCCCGCCTGCTCCGCACCGGCCAGGCCGTCGCGCAGCAGGTCCGCCAGACGCTGCTCCAGCTCCGTCGCGCCCGCGGTGATCCGCTCGGCCCGGCGCTCCGCCCGGCGCCGCGCCGCCTCCGGATCACCCGCCCCGCCCGCGGCATCGGCGGAGCCCCCCGCCTCCTTCTTCCTCTCCGCGCGCTCACGTCTGCCCGTGATCCACTGCCCGGCCCAGTCCGGCGCCTCGGCCCGCGGCACCGCGCCGAGGTCGGCCGCCCACAGGAGCAGCAGCCCGAGCGCGTGCTTGCACGGGAACTTCCGGCTGGGACAACTGCACGCATACGCCGGCCCGGACACGTCCGCGACGTCGACCACCGTCTGATACGGCCTGCTGCCACTGCCCTTGCACAGCCCCCACATCGTCCCGTCGTCGGAACTCCCCGTCTCGGACCACGGACCGGCCGCGCCGAGTTTGCTGCCCGCTTTGCGCGACGCGGCGTCAGGTGCCAGTGCCAGCACCTGGTCCGCCGTCCAGCGCACCCCCTGCTGAGTCATGTCCCCGAAGGTAGATCGTGCCACTGACAATCGACTCCGCGAGAGCGCCCACATTGCTGTTTGTGCAGGTCAGAGCGATTGTCAGTGGTGTGGTGCACGGTTGGTGTCAGACCGAACCGGCCGAGCTGGAGGGGGACTCCGCCATGACTGTGTCCGCAGCACCGACGTCCGTCGATCCGACCCGGGACGGGCCCGCCGCGGAGGCGTTGCGGCCGCACGCCGAGCACGCTTTCGCGGGCGAACTCGCCGCGCTGGCCGCGCAGGACGACCGTCCGCGGCCGGCCCGCTGGAAGCTGTCGCCGTGGGCCGTAGCCACGTATCTGCTCGGCGGCACGCTGCCGGACGGCACGGTGATCACCCCGAAGTACGTGGGGCCGCGCCGCATCGTCGAGGTCGCCGTCACCACCCTGGCCACCGACCGGGCGCTGCTCCTGCTCGGCGTGCCGGGGACCGCGAAGACCTGGGTGTCCGAGCACCTGGCCGCCGCCGTCAGCGGCGACTCGACCCTGCTGGTGCAGGGCACGGCCGGCACCCCCGAGGAAGCCATCCGCTACGGCTGGAACTACGCGCGGCTGCTCGCCCACGGCCCCAGCCGCGAGGCCCTGGTGCCCAGTCCGGTCATGCGGGCCATGGCCGACGGCATGACCGCCCGGGTCGAGGAGCTGACCCGCATCCCGGCCGACGTGCAGGACACGCTCATCACCATCCTGTCGGAGAAGACCCTGCCGATACCGGAGCTGGGCCAGGAGGTGCAGGCGGTCCGCGGCTTCAACCTGATCGCCACCGCCAACGATCGCGACCGGGGGGTCAACGACCTGTCCAGCGCCCTGCGCCGCCGCTTCAACACGGTGGTGCTGCCGCTGCCGGAGAGCGCCGAGGCGGAGGTCGACATCGTCACGCGCCGCGTCGACCAGATCGGCCGGTCCCTCGACCTGCCGGCCACGCCCGACGGCATCGCCGAGATCCGACGGGTCGTCACCGTCTTCCGCGAGCTGCGCGACGGGGTGACGGCCGACGGGCGCACGAAGCTGAAGTCGCCCAGCGGCACCCTGTCGACGGCCGAGGCCATCTCCGTCGTCACCAGCGGCCTCGCGCTGGCCGCCCACTTCGGCGACGGCGTGCTGCGCTCCGGTGACGTCGCCGCCGGCATCCTCGGCGCCGTCGTCCGCGACCCGGCGGCCGACCGCGTCATCTGGCAGGAGTACCTGGAGACGGTCGTGCGCGAGCGTGACGGCTGGAAGGACTTCTACCGGGCCTGCCGGGAGGTGAGCGCGTGAGCGGCGTACGGATGGACAGCGTGCGGGCGGACGGTGTGCGGGCCCACGGCGTGCGGGCGTGGTCGTGGGCGGGTCTTCCGGACTTCGGTCCGGCGGGGGACGACGGGGATTCGTCCTGGGCGCGGCGGCGGGGGGACGACGGGGACTCGTCCTGGGCGCGGCGGCGAGGGGGACGGCGTGACGGGCACTGACGGGGCGGCCGGGCGGGGGCCCGGGGACGGGCCGCTGCTGCTCGGCGTGCGTCATCACGGGCCGGGGTCGGCACGGGCGGTGCGGGCGGCGCTCGACGCGACCCGGCCGGGGGTCGTGCTGATCGAGGGCCCGCCCGAGGCCGACGCCCTGGTCCCGCTGGCCGCCGACGAGGACATGCGGCCGCCGGTCGCCCTGCTCGCCCACGCCGTGGACGAACCGGGCCGCTCGGCGTTCTGGCCGCTCGCCGAGTTCTCCCCGGAGTGGGTGGCCGTCCGCTGGGCCCTGGAACACGACGTCCCGGCCCGCTTCATCGACCTCCCGGCGACCCACACGCTGGCCTGGGAAGTCCCCGGGACCGAGCTGCCGGACACGGGCCCGGAGGAGGGGCGCGAGCCGGGTGACGGTGCCGGCGTGCGGGTCGATCCGCTGGCCGTGCTCGCGGAGACCGCCGGGTACGACGACCCGGAGCGCTGGTGGGAGGACGTCGTCGAGCACCGGGGCACCGGCGAAGGGGACGCGCTCGCGCCGTTCACCGCGCTGGAGGAGGCCATGGGGGCGCTGCGGGAGACGGAGGAGACCGGCGGGCGCGACCGTGACCTCGTCCGGGAGGCGTACATGCGGCTCCAGGTGCGGGCCGCGCAGCGGGAGTTCGAGGCGGGCGTGGCCGTGGTGTGCGGGGCCTGGCACGTGCCCGCGCTGCGCCGCAGGACCACCGTCGCCGCCGACCGGGCACTGCTCAAGGGCCTGCCCAAGGTCAAGACA
>NZ_WWHX01000278.1 GCF_009862125.1 Streptomyces sp. SID5910 | reverse complement strand
ATGAAGATGGTGCTGGCGATGCGGCACGGCCTGCTGCCGCAGACCCTGCACGTCGACGAACCCTCCACTCACGTGGACTGGTCGGCCGGCGCCGTCGAACTGCTGACGGACGCCATGCCCTGGCCCGAGGGCGACGAGCCGCGTCGGGCGGGTGTGTCGTCGTTCGGCATCAGCGGCACCAACGCGCACGTCATCGTGGAGGAGGCTCCGGCCCTTGAGGAGGAGCCGACCGCGGCCACCGAACCGCCGGTTGTCGTGCCGTGGGTGGTGTCGGCGAAGTCGGAGG
>NZ_WWHX01000277.1 GCF_009862125.1 Streptomyces sp. SID5910 | reverse complement strand
TAGGCCGCTGGTGTCCAGGACACCGCCCGTCACCGTCGAATAGAACGGCACGCTCGACACCTGCGGCGCGATCCCCGCCAGGTCGCGCAGGAGAACGTCCTCGATGGCCTCCACGTGCGCGGAGTGCGAGGCGTAGTCCACGGCGATGCGGCGGGCCCGCACACCGTCGGCCTCGCAGGCGGCCAGCAGCTCGTCCAGCGCGTCCGCGTCACCGGAGACGACCACGACGGACGGGCCGTTGACCGCAGCGACCGACAGTCGACCGTCCCACGCCGCCAGACGCTTAGTGACCTCGTCAGCGCTCAGCGACACGGACACCATGCCGCCACGACCGGACAGCGC
>NZ_WWHX01000276.1 GCF_009862125.1 Streptomyces sp. SID5910 | reverse complement strand
ACCGGGAAGTGGAAGGCCATGTGGCACTCGTCGCCGCCGGAGGCGTAGTCGCCGAAGTAGTCGACCACGTCCTCCGGCCACTGGTTGGCCTCGGCCAGCAGCACCGTGTCCGGGTACTGCGCGTCGATCTCGCGGCGGACGCGCTTGAGGAACTCGTGACTGGCGGGCAGGTTCTCGCAGTTGGTGCCCTCTTCGGCGTAGAGATAGGGCACGGCGTCGAGCCGGAATCCGTCGATGCCGAGGTCCAGCCAGAACTTCAG
>NZ_WWHX01000275.1 GCF_009862125.1 Streptomyces sp. SID5910 | reverse complement strand
AACCCGACACCGGGCTCTCCGCGCTCGCCGCGGACCGCCGGGCGCTGGTCGAGCAGACCGACCACGCCGAGTGGGTCGACCAGCAGCGCGAACGGCAGCGGCGGCCCGGCCAGGGCGACAGCTGGGACCCCGTGCCGGTCCCCCTGCCCACCTACGTCACCGCGCCGGTCGCCCCCCGTGCCACCCCCGACGTGGACCTCGCGGCGCCCGACGCGTGGAGCTCGGCCCGCTCCAGCGCCGTCGCCCCGGACCGGACGGAGCGGCGGGACGCGGAGGCCCCGCCCGCCCCGGACCGCCCGGCCGACGACGCCGAGGAACGCCCCGAGGCCCCCGGCCGCAGCGG
>NZ_WWHX01000026.1 GCF_009862125.1 Streptomyces sp. SID5910 | reverse complement strand
TCTGAAGAACTACCTCGTCACCATCCCCGCCTCCATCGAGGAGGCCGCCGCCCTCGACGGAGCCTCCCGGCTCCAGACCCTGCGCAAGGTGATCCTGCCGCTCGCCCTGCCGTCCCTGATGGCGACCGGCCTGTACGTCTTCATGATCGCGTGGAACGAGTTCCTCTTCGCGCTGCTGTTCCTCGCCGCCGATCCGGACAAGTGGACGGTCTCCCTCGGCCTCGCCCAGCTCTCCAACGGCATCGAGGTGCCCAAGACCGTTCTCATGGCGGGCTCCGTCGTGCTGACGATCCCCGTGGTACTTCTGTTCTTCGCCGCCGAACGCCTCCTCACCGAGGGCCTGACCAGCGGCGCCGACAAGAGCTGAGCCGTGAGGAAAAGCCGATGACATCGAATCAGGTCAGCGCGGGCGAGCTGCTCCAGCTCATCCGCAGCGGCCGCGCGAACACCCGCGCCGACCTCCAGCGTGCCACCGGACTCTCCCGTTCCACCGTCGGGCAACGCCTCGACCTGCTCAACCGGGCGGGCTGGCTGCGGCACACCTCCGGCATCTCCACCGGCGGCCGGCCCAGCGACCGGATCGAGTTCGACCCGGCCCACGCCTGCGTCGTCGCGGTGGACCTGGAGACCCGGCACGCCCGCGCCGCGATACTGGACCTCGCCGGCACCGTCCTGGCCGAGCACACCGGGGACCTGGACATCGCCCAGGGACCCGACCAGGTCCTCGACCAGGTGGCCGCCCGGGTGCCCGGCCTGATCGAGGCGGCCGGCACCACTCCGGCCGCCGTCTGCGGCATCGGCCTGTCCGTGCCCGGCCCGGTCGACTGGGAGGTGGGCCGCGTCGTCCAACCGCCGATCATGCCCGGGTGGGACCAGTACCCCATCCGTGAACGCCTCCAGGAGGCCTACGCGAAGCACGTGGGCGACAGCGGAGAGGGCGGGCCCGTACCGGTCTTCGTCGACAACGACGCCAACCTCATGGCGCTGGCCGAGCACCAGGCCCACTACCGCGACTGCGCCTCCTTCGTGCTCGTCAAGGTGTCCACCGGCATCGGCGCGGGCGTGGTGATCGGCGACGACGTCTACCGGGGCATCGACGGAGGCGCCGGCGACATCGGGCACGTCCGCCTGCACGATCATCCCGAGGCCCTGTGCATGTGCGGCTCGTACGGCTGCCTGGCCGCCGTGGCCAGCGGCGGCGCGTTGGCACGGGCGCTGTCCGAACAGGGTCTTCCGACGGCCTCCGGATCCGACGTGCGGCGCCTGCTCGCCGAGGGCAACGCCGAGGCGATCCGGCTCGCCCAGCAGGCCGGACACCTGGTCGGTGCCGTCCTGGCGACCGTCGTCACCCTCCTCAACCCGGGCGTCCTCATGATCGCCGGGGACCTCGCCGGCGTCCCGTTCACGACCGGCGTGCGTGAACTCCTGTACCAGCGGGCCATGCCGCGCACCACCGCCAACCTGAACATCGTCTCCTCGCGGCTCGGCGACCGCGCGGGACTCATGGGCGCCGCCGCCATGGTCGTCAGGCTGCTCTACTCCGCCGGGCACGCCGACGACCGCCTGAGCCGGCTGGCCCCGTGACGCCACCGAGAGAAGGAAAGAAGCACTCGTGACAACCGCTCTTCCGCCCTGGCCGCACCGACCCGTCGAGGTCGGGCTCGTGGGCGCCGGTCCATGGGCGCGCGCCATGCACGCCCGCGTCCTCGCCGCAGGCCCCGAGACGCGGCTGGCCGCCGTCTGGGCCCGCCGTGCCGACGCGGCACGGCAGACCGCGGCGCCCTACGCGGCGCACGTCGCGGCCGGCTTCGACGAGCTGCTGGACCGCTGCGAGGCCGTGGCCTTCGCGGTGCCGCCCGCCGTCCAGGCCGAGTTGGCGCCCTTGGCGGCGAAGGCGGGCAAGGCGGTGCTCCTGGAGAAGCCGCTCGGCCCCGACCTGGAGGCGGCCCGGCGCGTGGCGGACGCCGTCGCCGAGGCGGGCGTGGTGTCCCAGTTCGTGCTCACCAAGCGATACCACCCCGCCACCCGGGCCTTCCTCGACGCCGCGCGCACTCTCGACGTCTCCGGGGCCCGCTCCTGCTACCTCCACGGAGCCTTCCTCGGCGGCGAGATGGCCACCGGCTGGCGTCTCGAGCACGGCGCCCTGCTCGACCTCGGGCCGCATCTGATCGACCTCCTCGACGCGGCGGTCGGCCCCGTCACCGGCATCCGGGCCACCGGTGACCCGCGCCGGTGGATCGAGCTCACCTGCGAACACGCGGGCGGCGCCGTGAGCCAGGCGTCGCTGTCCGGGTCCGTCAACGTGCCACGGGCCATGACGCGCGTCGAACTGTTCGGCCCTGCGGAGCCGTTGGTGTACGACACGGCCGGGATCGACCACGAGGAGTGCTGGCCCGTCCTGCGTCGCGAGTTCGCGACCGCCGTCCGCACCGGGACCCCGGCGGAGCTCGACGCCCGGCACGGACTGCGCCTTCAGGAACTCCTGGCCGGCATCCGCTTCGACGACGCCAGCACGGCGACGAGCGCGAGGGGAGCCGCCGTCTGGTAGGCGACCCACACCTCGCCCCCGGCGCTGCCACCTCGCCATGCCAGGAGCAGGCCGGCGAGCGTGGCGAGCAGCCAGCCGCTGTCGTAGGCGATCATCAGCCGCAGGTAGGTGCCCAGCGTGCGGCGCCGGACGTATCCGATCTCGGCCCAGCCGCCGGCCAGCAGGGCCGCACCGGAGACGAGCATCAGCCAGACGGGCACACCGAGCAGGTGACCGACCTTGCCCGCGCCGGCGAGGAACACCGCACCGAGCAGCACCTTGAAGGCCCCGTCGCCGATGACGCCCATGCGGTACGCCCCTGTCGGTGTCGTGCTCTGACCCTGCGACACAAGACGTCCCTTCCCTGGCGGACTCGCTCTCGTAATCAAGTTACTGCAATAATCTCATTATGAGAATGACGAGAGCGGAGACCAAGGAACGCAACCGCCGCGCCCTGCTGGACGCCGCGTTCCAGGTCGTCTCCCGGGACGGACACCGGGCCAGGCTCGAAGAGATCGCCGAGAGGGCCGGACTGACCACCGGCGCCGTCTACTCGCTGTTCGGCAGCAAGAACAACCTGGTGGTCGCCATGGTCACCGACCACCAGGTGCCGCACTACGAGGAGATCGAGCAGGCGGTGCCCGCGGGAGCGGACCTGCTGGAGGCGGTGGACGGCTTCGCCCGGTACTACCGGCGCAGTTGTGACACTCCGGATGCGGTGTCCACCCTGTCGCTCCAGATCACCTTGATGGACATGGCCCTGCACGACGCCGGGCTGAGGGCTCAGCTCGCCGCGTCGGTCCAGGCGCAGGAGCGCCATCTGACCGCGCTGTTCACCGGGAGACCGCACAGTGCCGGCGTCGTGACGCCTGATCAGGCACGACGCCTGGTCACCGCGCTCAGGGCGCTGTTCGTCGGCCTCGGCCAGGGCGTCGTCCTCGGGCTCGCCGAGGGGGCCGACGAGCAGTTCTTCGCCGATGCCGCCCGCGCCCTGGTCTCCGACATGACCGTCGTCGCCCACGGCACGGGCGGCTCGGAGCATCGCGGCCGGGGATGACCGCGGCGCCCGTCACCGTCAGAACTCGTCCTCCGGGAAGTCCGCGCCGCCGAGGCCGTCCTCGGGGAACTCCTCCTCGCCCAGCGACGGGGCGGCGAAGAAGCCCTCCATCAGTTCCGGCAGGTTCAGCTCGGCGGCGCCGGCCGGGGCCTCGGGCGTGGTGCCGTCGCTCATCCGCAGCGTCAGGCCCAGCTTCTTCACCTTGCTGTTCTCGGCCAGCGCGGCGAGGTCCAGGTCCACCTCGGTCAGCTCGCCGTTCTTCAGCGTGAAGTCCGCCGTCACATCGGTGTCGGGGGCGTCCTTCAGGTCCTTGTCCGTCGGCAGCTCCATGCCCGGCGGCAGGTCCTTCGCCAGCGGGCGGATCTCCCCGAGCAGCTCGGTGAGCAGGGTGCGGAAGGGCGCCGTGGCGGTGACGTGCTCGGTGCCGTCGTCACCGTCGGCCGTCTTGAACTCCACCTCGCGGGCGACGACCTCGCGCAGGGCCTGCACGAGCTTCTGCTGCGTCTTGGCGTCCAGGGTCGGGTCGGGCGCGGGCGCGCCCTGCTCGTCCTCACCCTCGGCGGCGACGTCCTCCAGGTCCTTCGTGCTGAACACGACCCACTTGCCCGCGAGGACGTCTCCCATGGCCCCGGCCTCCGGGGGCAGGTCCCCGGCGGCCGGTACGGGGCTGCCCGTCAGCTCGCCGATGGCGCCGACGTCGGCACGGACGTAGGTCCGGTCGCCGATCACCCGGTACTCGGCGAGGTCGCCGTCGGGGTGGCTGATCTTCATGGCCATGCCGATGACGTCCTTCTCACCGGACTCGGCGAGCGGCTTCTTCGACGCCACCGTGACCGTGATCTTCGCGTCGCTGATCAGCTCCACGGCCTCGGCCGGGATCTCCTCGCCGGGCGCGGGCTCGGAGGCGGCGTCCAGCGCCTTCAGCGACGCGGCGTCGGTGTCCAGGTCGAGCTCGAAGGAGAGCGTCTTCTTCTTGCCGAGCTCCTCGAACGCCTGGTCGAGCTTCTTTCCGGCGGAGAGCTGCTCCACCGTGCCGCAGGCGGCGGAGCCCGCGAGGACGGCACCGACGACGGCGGTGGCGGTCAGGGTCTTGCGTATGGCGCTGATGATGGTCTCCTCGTGGGTCCGATCACGGTGTGATCGCTCAGAAGACTCACAACCCCCTCACAAGGTTGTCCCCGATCACCTGACATCTTCCGCACACGTACGGAGCAGCGTGCGTGAACCTTTGTCCGCCCGCCCGGCCGGCGGTGTCCCGCCCCGAAGAGCGGCGCCGCGGGGCGGAGTTCGCGGCCCGCGGCCCGGTCCGGCGGCGCCGCGCCTGACATGCGCCCGTCCCCGACCGGTCCTAGCGTGGCAGACGTCGCTCGGGGGATCGACGGCCGGTCCAGCCGGCGGAAGGCGAGCTGTCATGGCTGAACGGACCAAACGGTCACCACTGATCGGTGAACTGTCGGCGGAATTCGCCGGCACGATGATCCTCATCCTCTTCGGCTGCGGTGTGGTGGCACAAGTCGCCGCGGGCGGTGCCCTCACGGATCCCCAGGGCGGTCTCGGCGACCACGACAGCATCTCCTGGGCGTGGGGGCTCGGTGTCACCCTGGGCGTCTACGTGGCGGCGCGGCTGAGCGGCGCCCATCTCAACCCCGCGGTGACCCTGGCCCTCGCCACCTTCAAGGGCTTCCCCTGGCGCAAGGTGGCCCCCTACGCCCTGGCCCAGACGGCCGGCGCGTTCGTGGCCGCGCTCCTGGTGCGCTGGAACTACACCGAGGCGCTGGCGAAAGCCGACCCGGGCCACACCATCAAGACGCAGACCGTGTTCTCCACGCTCCCCGCGAACGGGAACACCGCGCTGCCGGTCCACGAGTGGGGCGCCTTCCGCGACCAGGTCATCGGCACCGCCATCCTGCTGCTGCTGATCCTGGCCGTCACGGACCTGCTCAACACGGCCCCGGGCGCGAACCTGGGCCCCTTCGTCACCGGCCTGATCGTGGTGGCGATCGGCATGGCCTTCGGCACCAACGCGGGCTACGCCATCAACCCGGCCCGTGACTTCGGCCCCCGGCTGGCCAGCTTCCTGACCGGATACGGCGGGGCCTGGCGGGACCAGTACGGAAACCTGTACTTCTGGGTGCCGATCCTCGGTCCGCTGATCGGCGGTGTGCTCGGCGCGGGGCTGTACAAGGTGTTCGTCAGCCGGTTCCTGCCGACCGCGCAGCCCGAGCCTCCGGGGCGCGCCCCGGCATCGAACAACTGACACCGGCCGGAGAGGCGGCATCATCATGGCGGACTTCATCGGCGCGGTGGACCAGGGCACCACCAGCACCCGATTCATGATCTTCGACCACGGCGGCAACGAGGTGGCGAAGCACCAGCTGGAGCACGAGCAGATCCTCCCGCGGTCCGGCTGGGTGGAGCACGACCCGGTGGAGATCTGGGAGCGCACCAACTCGGTGATGCAGAACGCCCTCCGCTACGGCGGTCTGACGGCGACCGACCTCCAGGCGATCGGCATCACCAACCAGCGCGAGACCACGGTGGTCTGGGACCCCCGCAACGGCCGTCCCTACTACAACGCCATCGTGTGGCAGGACACGCGCACCGACACGATCGCGGCCAACCTGGAGCGCTCGGGCCAGGGCGACGTCATCCGGCGCAAGGCCGGACTGCCGCCAGCTACGTACTTCTCCGCCGGCAAGATCCAGTGGATCCTGGAGAACGTCGACGGCGTGCGCGAAGCCGCGGAAGCGGGCCACGCCCTGTTCGGCAACACCGACGCGTGGGTCCTGTGGAACCTGACGGGCGGTCCCGACGGCGGCATCCACGCCACCGACGTGACCAACGCCAGCCGCACCATGCTGATGAACCTGGAGACGCTCGACTGGGACGACGAACTGCTGGGCTTCTTCGGCATCCCCCGGTCGATGCTGCCGTCCATCAACCCCTCCTCGCACCCCGAGGCGTACGGGGTGACCCGGACTACCCGGCCGCTGCGCGCCCCCATCCCGATCGGCGGAGTCCTCGGCGACCAGCAGGCTGCCACGGTCGGTCAGGTGTGCTTCCGCCCCGGCGAGGCCAAGAACACCTACGGCACGGGCAACTTCCTGGTGCTCAACACCGGTACGGAACTGGTCCGTTCCCAGCACGGCCTGCTCACCACGGTGGCCTACCAGTTCGGCGACGACCCCGTCGTGTACGCGCTCGAAGGCTCCATCGCGGTGACCGGCTCCGCCGTGCAGTGGCTGCGCGACCAGATGAAGATCATCAAGTCCGCGGCGGAGAGCGAGGACCTCGCCCGCACCGTCGACGACAACGGCGGCATGTACTTCGTCCCCGCCTTCTCCGGCCTGTTCGCGCCGTACTGGCGCTCCGACGCCCGCGGGGCGATCGTCGGGCTCGCCCGGTACAACGACAACGCGCACCTGGCCCGGGCCACTCTGGAGGCCATCTGCTACCAGAGCCGTGACGTGGTGGAGGCGATGGAGCAGGACTCCGGGGTCCACCTCGACGTGCTCAAGGTCGACGGCGGGGTCACCGCCAACGACCTCTGCATGCAGATCCAGTCCGACGTCCTCGGCGTGCCGGTCAGCCGCCCGGTCGTCGCCGAGACCACCGCGCTGGGCGCGGCCTACGCGGCGGGACTGGCCACCGGGTTCTGGCGGGACACCGACGAACTGCGCACGCACTGGCACGAGTCGAAGCGCTGGGAGCCCCGGTGGACCGACGAGCAGCGCGCGGAGGGCTACGCCGGCTGGAAGCAGGCGGTGGAACGCACCCTCAACTGGGTGAAGATCCCCTGAGAGCCGGTGTTCAGCGCCGGGCGAAGGACAGTACGGCGAGGAGCGTGGTCGGCTGTCGGGTGGAGAGGTACACGTAGGGGGCCGGGGAGTCCGGGTCGTCGAGCTCGATGCGCAGGGCCGTCGGGATGTGGCTGCGCAGCAGCATCTTGGCGCGAACGTCGGCCCGCCGGGTGCGCCACAGGAACGCCTCTTCGGCGTCGAGGATCTCGGCCAGTCCGAGGGCGGTGAGCGGGAACCGTAGCTGTCCGGCGGTCAGGTGCCGGTCCGTCACCACGATGGCGGCGGCGCCGTAGGCGTGCAGCCCCAGCGCGGCGAGGGCCGCCACGAGCAGCAGCCCGGCGAGCGCGGGGAGGGGACCGAAGGGCAGCAGGACGACGGCGGCCATCACGCTCAGCAGGGCGGCGACCCAGAAGGCGGCTCTCGGGACGCCGAGTCGTTCTTCGTACAGACGCATGCGCTCACCCTCTCAGGTCCGCCCGGGCGGTGCGCGGGGCGTGCCCTCCCTGGCATGTCACAGGTTCACGCCGGCCCGCCCGGGGCCTTCACTGGACGCAACGTTCGGAGAAACGAAAGGGCATGACATGAAGGCTCTCTGGAAGCGCGCACTCGTCACCGGTTCGGCCGCGATCGCCCTGGCGGGCGGAGTCGGTCTCGTGACCGCCTCGCCCGCGGCCGCCGAGGGCAATGTGCTCCAGTGCCACACCTGGATCGCCGGCGACTGGGGCCACGGCGAGTGCTACAACCCCGGAACGCAGACGCACGCGTTCTCGGTGCGCGCGATCTGCGGCTGGTCCGCCGACAGCTACTCGAACTGGATGTACGTGACGCCCGGCGGGACCAGCTCGACCGCCGCCAAGTGCGACGGCCCGCTCACGACCGGCGTCGGCGGGGTGGCGATCGAGTACGGCGGCTGAGGGCGGGCGCCGGCCGCGGGGTTCGCCCCCGGCCGGCCCGTCCCGCCCGCCGCCGGGCCTACAGGGTGCGCTCCAGGCGGTCCGCCACCAGCTTGACGAACCGTGCCGGCTCCTGCGGCCGGCCGCCCTCGGCGAGCACCGCGAGGGCGTGCAGGAGTTCCGCGGTCTCGGTGACCTCGGTGCGGTCCTCGCGCTCGGTCCACGCCCGGTTCAGGGCCTTCACCAGCTGGTGTTCCGGGTTGAGTTCGAGGATGCGCTTGGCCCGCGGCACCTCCTGGCCCATCGCGCGGTACATGTTCTCCAGCGCGGGCGTGAGGTCGTCGGCGTCGGAGACGACACAGGCCGGGGAGACCGTGAGGCGGGAGGAGAGGCGGACCTCCTTGACGTCCTCGCCCAGGTGCTCCGTCATCCAGCCGAGCAGCCCGGCGTACTCCTCGCCGCGCCGGTCCTTCCCGGCGTCGTCCTTCTCGTCCTGGTCGCCGTCGAGGTCGATCTCGCCCTTGGTCACCGACCGCAGCCGCTTGCCCTCGTACTCCCCCACCGCGTCGGTCCACACCTCGTCGACCGGGTCGGTGAGCAGCAGGACCTCGACGCCCTTGGCCCGGAAGGCCTCCATGTGCGGGGACGCCTCCATGGCCTGCCGGGACTCGCCCGTCATGAACCAGACGGTGTCCTGTCCGTCCGGCATCCGCTCCACGTACTGCTTCAGCGTGGCCGGCGCCTCGGCGTCGTGCGTGCTCGCGAACGAGGCGACGGCGAGGATCGCGTCGCGGTTATCGGAGTCGGTGATCAGGCCTTCCTTGAGGACGGCGCCGAACTCCCGCCACAGCGTGGCGTAGCGGTCCGGCGCGGACGCCATCATGTCCTTGACCGTCGCCAGGACCTTCTTGGTCAGGCGGCGCTGGATCATGCGGATGTGACGGTCCTGCTGGAGGATCTCGCGGGAGACGTTGAGCGAGAGGTCCGCCGCGTCGACGACGCCCTTGACGAAGCGCAGATAGGGCGGGAGCAGTTCCTCGCAGTCGTCCATGATGAAGACGCGCTTCACATAGAGCTGCACGCCGCGCCGCTGTCCCTGGGTGAACAGGTCGTGCGGGGCGTGGGAGGGGACGAAGAGCAGGGCCTGGTACTCGAAGGTGCCCTCGGCCTGGAAGCGGATCGTCTCCAGCGGCTCGCGCCAGTCGTGGCTGAGGTGCTTGTACAGCTCCTGGTACTCGTCCTCGGAGACCTCGTCGCGCGGGCGCGCCCACAGGGCCTTCATCGAGTTGAGGGTCTCGGCCTCGCCGGGCTCGTCGTCGTCGCCGGCCTTCCCGACGAGGCGAATGGGCCAGGTGATGAAGTCCGAGTACCGCTTGACGATCTCCTTCACCTTCCAGGCGGAGGTGTAGTCGTGCAGCTGGTTCTCGGTGTCCGCGGGCTTGAGGTGGAGGGTGACGGCGGTCCCCTGCGGCGCCTCGTCGACCGTCTCCAGGGTGTACGTGCCCTCGCCGCGCGAGGACCAGCGCGTGCCCTGGGTCTCGCCGGCCCGCCGGGTGACCAGGGTGACCTCGTCGGCCACCATGAAGCCGGAGTAGAAGCCGACGCCGAACTGCCCGATGAGCCCGTCGGTGCCGTCGCCGTCCTGGGCCTCGCGCAGCTCCTTGAGGAACGCGGCCGTGCCCGAGTTGGCGATGGTGCCGATGAGCCGGGTGACCTCGTCGTACGACATGCCGATGCCGTTGTCCCGCACGGTGAGGGTGCGGGCGTCGCTGTCGATGTCGAGTTCGATGTGCAGGTCGGTCACGTCGGCGTCGAGCGTGTCGTCCCGCAGGGCGGCCAGGCGCAGCTTGTCCAGCGCGTCGGAGGCGTTGGACACGAGCTCGCGCAGGAAGACGTCCTTGTTCGAGTAGACCGAGTGGATCATCAGCTGCAAGAGCTGACGCGCCTCTACCTGGAACTCAAACGTTTCGGTCGGCATGGTTGCTTGCTACCTCACTGATCCGCAGTCGTCCGCACTGGTGGGAGCCACTGTAGAACAGCCCGTCCGGGGCGGGGCCGACTCCGCCCCGGACGGCACCGGATCACCCCTTGCAAGAAGTTCAGTCAACAACATTGACGGGGTGACGAGACCGCGGGCACATTACTTGACGGTAGAACCGATGGGTAACTCGCACCGCCACCCCGTTCCCTCGCTCGAGCCGCCTCCCGAGAAGAGAGAGCACATGCCGAAGCATGCCGTGCACCGTGTCATGTCCGCGTCCATAGCCGCGCTGGGTGCGCTGACCCTCAGCGTCACCGCGGCCGCCGCCGACACCACCGCGTCCCTCGACTACGTCGCCCTCGGCGACAGTTACAGCGCCGGCTCCGGCGTCCTGCCCGTGGACCCGACGAACCTGCTCTGTCTGCGCTCGACCGCGAACTACCCGCACGTCATCGCCTCCCGGACCGGCGCCCGCCTCGACGACGTCACCTGCGGCGCCGCCGAGACGAAGCACTTCACGCAGGCCCAGTACCCGGGAGTCGCCCCCCAGGTGAACGCGCTCCGCGCGGACACGGACCTGGTGACGCTGACCATCGGCGGCAACGACAACAGCACGTTCATCGGCGCGGTGACGGCCTGCGGCACCGCCGGTCTGCTCAGCGGCGGCAAGGGCAGCCCCTGCAAGGACAAGCACGGCACGTCCTTCGACGACCAGATCGAGGCGAACACGTATCCCGCACTCAAGGAGGCGCTGCGCACCGTCCGCGCGAAGGCGCCCAACGCCCGCGTGATGGCCCTGGGTTACCCGTGGATCGTGCCGGCCACCGCCGATCCGTCCTGCTTCCTGAAGCTGCCGATCGCCTCGGGTGACGTGCCCTATCTGCGGGGCATCCAGGCGCACCTCAACGCGGTCGTGGCGCGCGCCGCCGAGGAGACCGGTGTCACCTACGTGGACTTCGCCGGGGTCTCCGACGGACACGACGCCTGCAAGGCCGCCGGCACCCGGTGGGTCGAACCGCTCCTGTTCGGCTCGACCCTGGCCCCGGTCCACCCCAACGCCCTGGGCGAGCGCCGCATGGCCGAGCACACCATGGACGTCCTCGGCCTGGACTGACCCGGCGGCCGGTCCGGTCCCGTCCCGTCCCGTCCCGGGGGTCAGCCGGCCTTCCGGAACAGCTCCGACATCCGGTCGCCCGTGGCGGCGGTCAGGGGCTCGGCCGACTCGTGGGCCACCAGGCCGACGCGGGCGGCCAGTTCCCTGCCGTGGACGTCGACGGCGGCCTCGACCAGTTCCGCCAGCGCCTCCAGCGCCGCGCGGGCCCGGGCCCGGGAGACGGCGGCGCAGGCGGCGGCGGGCAGCGCGGCCGGCCACCACCAGCAGGCGACCAGGGCGTAGCCCACCGCCCAGGCGGCGAGCCGTCCCGCGGCGCCGAAGGAGTCGCGGGACGACTGGATCTGCCGTACGGCGGGCTCGGGGAGGATCAGCCACAGCCGGGGCCACAGCGCCGCGAGGTCGGCGCCGTAGGCGTCCTCGA
>NZ_WWHX01000003.1 GCF_009862125.1 Streptomyces sp. SID5910 | reverse complement strand
CTGCTCGGCGGCCTCGATCATGCGCAGGGCGATGCGGTCCTTCACCGAGCCGCCCGGGTTGAAGTACTCCACCTTGGCCAGGACGGTGGCCCTGATGCCCTTGGTCACGCTGTTGAGCCGCACCAGCGGGGTGTTGCCGACGAGGCTGATCATCGAGTCGTGGAAATGCACCGTGGTCTCCGGATGCCGCAAAAGATGTGGTCGTGATGGGTTCCGCCAGCCTATGGCCTGCCGGCCCGTCCATGCCCTGTGTCGGTCGTTCACTCCCCGTTGAGATTGGGCGACCGTCCGTACGGGGCAAGCAGTGGGTGTACGGCTCGATGGAGGTGGCGGCGACGTATGACGAGCATGTCGAGGGCGAGGGTGGCCCGGCGGATCGCGGCCGGCGCCGCGTACGGCGGCGGCGGGATCGGGCTGGCCGGCGCGGCCGCAGTCGGTCTGCTGCTGGCGGAGGTGCAGCTGGCCAGGCGCCGGGTGGGCATCGGCACGCCCGACCGGGTGCCGAACGCGGAGGGACTGTACGGCGGCACCCTCACGACGGCCGCCGAGGTGCCGCTGCGGCTGGTGATGCTGGGCGACTCCACGGCCGCGGGCCAGGGCGTGCACCGGTCCGGGCAGACCCCGGGCGCGCTGCTGGCCTCGGGGCTCGCGGCGGTGTCCGAACGGCCGGTGGAGCTGCACTCGGTCGCGCTGCCGGGGGCCCGTTCGGACGACCTGGACCGGCAGGTGGCGGTGGTGCTCGCCGACCCGGGCCGGATGCCCGACATCTGCGTGATCATGATCGGTGCGAACGACGTCACCCACCGCATGCCGGCGACCCGCTCGGTGCGGCACCTGTCGACGGCGGTACGGCGGCTGCGCACGGCCGGCGCGGAGGTGGTGGTCGGCACCTGTCCGGACCTCGGCACGATCGAGCCGGTGCCGCAGCCGCTGCGCTGGCTGGCCCGGCGGACCTCGCGGCAGCTGGCGGCGGCGCAGACGATCGGCGTCGTGGAGCAGGGCGGGCGCACGGTGTCGCTGGGCGACCTGCTGGGCCCGGAGTTCGCCGAGAATCCGCGTGAGCTGTTCGGCCCCGACAACTACCACCCCTCCGCCGAGGGGTACGCCACGGCGGCGATGGCGGTCCTGCCGTCGGTGTGCGCGGCGCTCGGCCTGTGGCCGGCGGAGGAGGAGCGTCCCGACGTCGCCCGCCGCGAGGGCTTCCTGCCGGTGGCCCGGGCGGCGGCCGAGGCCGCGGACGAGGCGGGCACGGAGGTCGCCGCCGCGATGCCGACGGGGCCGCGGGGTCCTTGGGCGCTGCTGAAGCGCCGGCGGCGACGGAGGGTCTCGGAGGCGGAACCGGCGACATCGGCCCAACGGAGGTAGGGCGCCATCACGCCCCGAAGGGGCGCGGGGAACTGCGCGACCAGCCCTCCACAACCCGCACCCGACCACGGCGCCCCGCAACCCCGCACCGTCGTGCCCGCCCACCCGCCGGAGGCAAAAGCAAGCGCTTAGAAAGTTGCGGTCCATGTCACACACCCATACCCGTGACCCAGGCCATACGTCCGGGTAACTTCCCCAGCAGCCGCCCAATCCCTCGCCACTGGAGCCGTGATGCCCGAAGCCGTGATCGTCTCAGCCGCCCGCTCCCCCATCGGCCGCGCCTTCAAGGGCTCGCTGAAGGACCTGCGCCCCGACGACCTGGCCGCCACGATCATCCAGGCGGCCCTCGCCAAGGTCCCCGAGCTGGACCCGAAGAGCATCGACGACCTGATGCTCGGCTGCGGCCTGCCCGGCGGCGAGCAGGGCAACAACCTCGGCCGGATCGTCGCCGTCGAGATGGGCATGGACCACCTCCCCGGCTGCACCATCACCCGGTACTGCTCCTCCTCGCTCCAGACCTCCCGCATGGCCCTGCACGCCATCAAGGCCGGCGAGGGCGACGTCTTCATCTCGGCCGGCGTCGAGATGGTCTCCCGCTTCGCCAAGGGCAACTCCGACAGCCTGCCGGACACCCGCAACCCGCTCTTCGCCGAGGCCGAGGCCCGTACCGCCGAGGTCGCGCAGCAGGAGGGCACCACCTGGCACGACCCGCGCGAGGACGGCCTCGTCCCCGACCCGTACATCGCGATGGGCCAGACCGCCGAGAACCTCGCCCGCTGGAAGGGCGTCACCCGCGAGGACATGGACGAGTTCGGCGTCCGCTCGCAGAACCTCGCCGAGGAAGCCATCAAGAACGGCTTCTGGGAGCGCGAGATCACCCCCGTGACCCTCCCCGACGGCACCGTCGTGTCCAAGGACGACGGCCCGCGCGCCGGCGTCACCCTGGAGGGCGTCCAGGGCCTCAAGCCCGTCTTCCGCCCCGACGGCCTGGTCACCGCCGGCAACTGCTGCCCGCTCAACGACGGCGCCGCCGCCCTCGTCGTCATGAGCGACACCAAGGCCCGCGAGCTGGGCCTGACCCCGCTCGCCCGGATCGTCTCCACCGGCGTCTCCGGCCTCTCCCCCGAGATCATGGGCCTCGGCCCGGTCGAGGCGAGCAAGCAGGCACTGTCCCGCGCCGGGCTGACCATCGGCGACATCGACCTGGTCGAGATCAACGAGGCGTTCGCCGCGCAGGTCATCCCCTCCTACCGCGACCTCGGCATCCCGCTGGAGAAGCTGAACGTCAACGGCGGCGCCATCGCCGTCGGCCACCCCTTCGGCATGACCGGCGCCCGCATCACCGGCACGCTGATCAACTCCCTCCAGTGGCACGACAAGCAGTTCGGCCTGGAGACGATGTGCGTCGGCGGCGGCCAGGGCATGGCCATGGTCATCGAGCGCCTGAGCTGAACCGGAACGGGCCGCTGAAAGACCGTCAGTAGCCCTCCGGGGACCCAGCGTCACCCTTCGGCCCGGGACCCTGTGGACACAGGGTTCTGGGCCGTTTTGTGACCCAAACTCCCCCAGGATGTGACCTACCTCTCCCGTCACCCTGATTTCCGCAGGTCAGACCAGCCACACCCGCACCTGACGGGCCCTAAGTCCTGTCCGTTTCGTGACGTTACGCACTGACAGACGGTTAGTCCGCCCTTCAAGCTGAGGTAGTAAGTCGGGGGTCGACTTTGAACCGGGAGTAAGTCAGTGAGCGCCATGCCGATCGCCCTGCTGCTCACCACGGCCGCCACCGGCGCCGTGGGCGTCGCCGTCCTGCGCACCGTCCTCGTGCTGCGCCGCCAGGTGGCGGCCCTGCACACCGAGCTGGCCGAGAGCCGCGCCGCCGCACAGCGCGGCCGCATCCCGGCCGCCCGCGGCGTCAGTGACGCCGAGGAGATACGCGCCGCCGTCGCCGAGGCACTGGCCGAGGAGCGCGAACGGGAGCTGGCCGAGGCGCGCGCCTTCTGGGCGGCGCAGGAGTCCCGCGACGCGTCCGACGCACCCCTGCTGCTCGGTCTGTCCGACAGCGAGCTGTTCCTGCCCCGCCAGGCCGACCTGGTGGGCCTGGAGCCGGTGGCCGAGCCGGGCGCGGACGCCGACGAGCCGGCCGGTGAGTCCGCCGAGCTGGCCGCGGCCCGCCGCCGGCACCCCTCGCACCCGGACTTCGTGCCGAACCCCTCGCCGGCCGTGAACGACCACGAGCGCACCGTCGCCGCGCTGGAGGAGCTGGCCGCCTCCCACGTCGCGCTGGCGGACGTCCGCCCGGGCCCGCTGGGCACGCTCGACGTGTACGTCTTCGCCGACGGCACCACTCTGTGCATGACGCCGGGCCACCGCGAGACCGCGGAGCGCCTGGCCGCCGCCCTGCGCGCCGGCCGGACGCCGTACCTGCTGGGCGGCTCGGGCATCTCCGGCGCCTACACGCTGACCTTCGCCTGCGGCGAGGAGAACGTCTACATCCTGGCGGACCGGGTCATCGCGTCCCTGTAGTCACGCCCGGCGCCCCGCGCCCTCACACCCCGGCCCGCTTGCGGGCCTCCTCCACCACGCGCACCGCCTCCTCCACCTGGGCCGCGTCCGTCAGGACCACGGCCAGGTCGTGTGCGGCGACGGCGATCTGGTCGGCCGCGGCGAACATCCCCGCGTCCGGCATCTGGCGCGGCTCGGCGCCGGGCTCCTCCACGAGCTGGGCGCGCCGGGACAGTTCCCTGGCCAGCTCCAGCGCCTCGGCGGCGGCACCGCGTTGCAGCCGGCTCTGCGGGGCGGCCCGCAGCCGGTCGGCGAAGTCGTCCACGGCACGGGTCAAGGGCGTCGTATCAACCACGGCGTGAGCGTACGCGGCGTTCCGGGACTGTTGCCAACGGGCGGACGCTCAGGCACGGTGACCTGAAGGACCGGCTTACATCCCCTTTCGCCCGGAGGCGCCGATGTCCCATGTCTTCTCCGAGGAGACCCACCGCAATCTGCTCGCCCGCATCCCCCAGTGCACCGGTCGTGAGATCGCCGACTGGCTGCGCGCCGTCGAGGACGGCCCCGCTCTCTTCCGCTTCGAGGAGAAGGTCAGCTGGCTCCGCCACGAACACAACCTCGCGTACGGCCACGCGAAGGCCATCGTCCACGAGTACGACCTGAGGAGGGCCGCGCGCAATCTGCTCTAGGCGTGCACCGTCCGCCGCGCTGCCGACGACATGAACGACGAGGACGCCGAAGACGACGAAGGGGCCCCGGGCGCTGTGCCCGGGGCCCCTTCCTGTGCACGCGGCGCTCCGGCGGGCGGAGCGTCGCGGTACCGCTAGTCGCTGCTGTTGAGGATCGAGATGAGCCGCAGGAACTCCATGTAGATCCACACCAGCGTCAGCGTGAGGCCGAAGGCGGCGAACCAGGCCTCCTCGCGCGGCGCACCGTAGGCGATCCCGTCCTCGACCTGCTTGAAGTCGAGGGCGAGGAAGCAGGCGCCGAGGATGATGCCGACGATGCCGAAGACGACACCGAGGGCACCGCTGCGGAAGCCGAGGCCGTCACCGCCCCCGAAGACGGCGAACAGCAGGTTCACCATCATCAGGAAGACGAAGCCGAGCGCGGCGGCCATCACGAAGCCGTAGAACCGCCGGTTGACGCGGATCCAGCCGGCCTTGTACGCGATCAGCACACCGGCGAAGACCGCCATCGTGCCGATCACGGCCTGCATGGCCGCGCCGCTGGCGATGCGGTTGTCGACGATGTTGGAGACGACGCCGAGGAAGACGCCCTCGAAGGCCGCGTACGACAGGATCAGCGCCGGCGTGGGCTTGCGCTTGAAGGACTGGACGAACGCCAGGACCATGCCGATCAGCGCGGCGCCGATGCCGATCCCGTAGGAACGGCTGATGTTGGCGTCGTCGACCGGCAGCAGCGCCCAGGAGAGCGCGGCGGTGACGATGAGCAGGCCGAGCGTCGATCCGGTGCGGATCACGACGTCGTCGATCGTCATGCGGCCGGTGGTCGCCGGCGCCTGCGGCGGCGTGCCGTACTGCTGGTCCTGCTGGGCGTACGGGTTCTGCGCGTAGGGGTTGCCGGCGGGCTGGGCGTACGGGGCGCCCTGCGCGTACGGGTTGCCCTGCGTGGCGACGGCGGGACCCCCGGCCTGCGGCGCGGCGTTGAAGCCCGCGTAGCCGTTGTCGCGGCTGAACCCCCGTCGCGAGAAGACCGGGTTTCTGCTCCTCATTTCACTCCTCCATGGCCACACTGCGCAGCCTTGGCTCAAGAGTAATAGAACGGCAAAGGATTGACCCTACTGCTTGGGGAGGATCTTTCCCTCGTCCTGACGCGGAACACGCTACGCGGGACGGTGATTCCCCTCACTGCCGGGGCCGCCTGAGCCTCTCAGCCGATCGGGAAGCCGGTGTAGGCCTCGGCGAGGTCGGTCTCGGCGGCGCGGGAGGACGCGATCCGGTCCAGCCGGGCCACCTGGAGGCGGTCGTCGAAGGGCGTGGCGCCGGGGGCGCGGTGCAGGAGGGTCGTCATGTCGTAGGAGAACCGCTCGGCCTGCCAGACCCGGCGCAGACAGGTGGCGGAGTAGGCGTCGAGCAGTTCGGCGGAGCCGGTCTGCCGCTGGTGGGTGAGGGCGCGGGCGAGGGTGACGACGTCGCCGACGGCGAGGTTGAGGCCCTTGGCGCCGGTGGGCGGCACGATGTGCGCGGCGTCGCCGGCCAGGAAGAGGCGGCCGTGCCGCATGGGCTCGTGGACGTAGGAGCGCATGGGCGTGACGGACTTCTGGGTGATCGGCCCGCGCTCCAGGCGCCAGTCGTCGTCGGTCTCGAAGCGGCGTTCCAGCTCGGCCCAGATCTCCTCGTCGCTCCACGTCTCGGCGTCCGTGCCCTCGGGCACCTGGAGGTAGAGGCGGGAGACGGACGGGGAGCGCATGGACAGCAGGGCGAAGCCGCGGTCGTGACGGGCGTAGACCAGCTCGTCGTGGGAGGGGGCGACGTCGGCGAGGATGCCGAGCCAGCCGTAGGGGTACGTCCGCTCGAAGGTGCGCCCGTCGGGCACGGCCGCCCGGGCCACGCCCCAGAAGCCGTCGCAGCCGACGACGTAGTCGCACTCCAGGACGTCCACTGCTCCGTCTGTGCCGCCGTGCCGGAAGCGGACGCGCGGCCGGTCGGTGGCGGCGTCCTCGACGGCCAGGGCTTCCGCCTCGAAGAGCAGCGGGCCGCCCTCCTTCAGCTGGAGGGCGATGAGGTCCTTGCAGACCTCGGTCTGGGCGTAGACCGTCACGGACCGGCCGCCGGTGAGCGCGGGGAAGTCGACGCGGTGGCGCCGCCGGTCGAAGCGCAGCTCGATGCCGTCGTGGCGCAGCCCCTCGCGGTCCAGGCGCTCCGCCGCCCCGGCCGCGCGCAGCACGTCCACCGTGCCCTGCTCCAGGATCCCGGCGCGCTGACGCCGCTCGACGTAGGCGCGGTCGCGGCTCTCCAGGACGACCGAGTCGATCCCGGCGGTGTGGAGCAGCCGGGCGAGCAGAAGTCCGGCGGGGCCGGCCCCGATGATGCCGACGGTGGTGCGCATCGGTCGTTCCCTTCGATTGGCGTCGCTGCCGCGAGGGCTGCCGCATTGTTCGCATAGTGAAGTTTCCTTCACGCGATCCTGCGCCGAGTCTCGGGTCCTCGCACGCGGCTGTCAACGGTTCAGGGACGCCCGCACCGATCCGGCCGCCGTCGCGGTCTGTCGGCGTCGAGCGTGTCCGGGCCGGCCGCATGCCCTCACGCTCATCCTCGACGGCTGTTGTCGACTCGGCTCCCGTGCCCGAGCCCCTCGGGCTTCGTGGCACGCGACATCAGGACCTCCACGACGTCCTTCGGGTCCTGACCGCCATGGATGATGTCGACCACGGCCTCCGTGATCGGCAACTCGACCGCATGCCGGTGCCCGAGTGCCTGGATCGCCTCGCAGGAGGCGACACCCTCCGCCGTCTGCTTCGTCAGCTCCCTGGCCTCGTCCACTGTCAGACCTTGGCCGAGCCGGTAGCCGAAGGAATGGTTCCGCGACAGCGTGGACGAGCAGGTGGCGACCAGGTCTCCCATACCCGCCAGCCCGGCCAGAGTCAGCGGGTCCGCTCCCATCGCCTCGCCGAGCCGCGTCGCCTCGGCGAGGCCACGGGTGACCAAGGCCGCCTTGGCGTTGTCTCCGAACCCCATGCCGTCAGTGACGCCGACCGCGAGAGCGATGACGTTCTTGATGGCGCCGCCAAGCTCGCAGCCGACGACGTCATGGTTCGTGTACGGCCGGAAGTACGGCGTGTGGCAGGCGTCCTGGACGAACGCGGCTGTGCCCTCGTCGGCGCAGGCGACGACGCTCGCCGCCGGCTTGCGGTGCACGATCTCCCGCGCGAGATTCGGCCCGGACAGCACGGCGATCCGGTCGGGCCCCGCGCCGGTCGTCTCGGCGATGACCTCGCTCATCAGCCGGTTGGTACCCAGCTCCACGCCCTTCATCAGCGACACGAACACGGTGCGCGGCGCCCATAGCTCGCGCCACTCGTCCAGCAGCGGCCGGGCGTACTGGGCGGAGACCGCCAGAACGGCGATGTCCGCCTCGCGCGCCGCTTCGGCCGGATCGGTGGTCGCCCGCACGCCCCGGGGCAACTGCACACCCGGCAGGTAGTCGCCGTTCACGCCCGTGGCGTTGATGGCGTCGACCAGCTCCGCACGACGGCCCCACAGCGTCACCTCGCGTCCGGCGTCGGCGAGGACGGCGGAGAACGCAGTCCCCCACGATCCGGCTCCGTAGACAGCGACACGACTGGAGGTCATGCGGGGGTGCTCCTTGCAGCTCGGGGTACGTCGTTGCGGGGGCGCCTCAATGTAACGACCAGCGCCTGCCGGTTTCCGAGCCTCGGCTCGTGGATGCGCGCCTCGTACAACATGCTGTCGGCCTGCTCGTCGCCGAGCTGTCCGCGCAACTCGTCCTCGTGCTGATTCCACAGCCGGTACAGGCGGCTCCACATCTGCGGCTCGTGAGGCCGCTCGTGGCCGGCCTCCAGGATCAACCCGGCGCGGGCGGCGTCCTCGGGCCACGACGGTGGCTGCGGGGTCCGGGAGCGACTGGAGGTGACGACCGCGCGGCCACCGGGCTTGAGGACGCGCCGGATCTCTCCCAGCACCGCAGGCCGGTCGACCCGCTTACCGAGGGCGTCGACGCACACCAGGGCGTCGGCGTATTGGTCGGGCAGGCCGGTGCCCGTCCGCGAGCCCACGACGAAGCTCGCGCGGTCCGCCGGGAGCTGGAAGGCTGATGCCCGGTCGGCGGCCAGCCGGACCGCGAGAGCGGAGACGTCGACGCCCGTCACGGCGACGCCGAGCGCCCGGGCCAGCCACAGGCCGACGCCGCCAGTTCCGCATCCGAGGTCGATGAGCTGCTGGTCCGGGTGCATGCGCAGCGCCCCGACCATCATGCCCAGCAGCGGCCAGTCCGCCGAGCTCGCCGGGTCCACGTCCCAGGGGTAGGCGTCGCCCATGGCCCGGGCGTACAGCTGCCGGACGATCGAGCTGGACGCGCGGGCCGAGTGCATGGCGTCGTACACCCTGGCGTATTCCTCATCGGTCTCGCTGAGTGCGGCGTCAGGCACGGCGGCCTCCCGGACGGGGGATGGACCGGATGACGCGCATCTCCAGGCCGGGGCTGACCACCTTCACGGCCGCGTACGCCTCATCGTCGTGAAGGGTGAAGCCGACCGGCTCGTGGCCGGTGACGCGGGCGACGCTCGCGGTGATCGCGGCCAGGTGCACGTCAAGGTCGTGGTGGGCCGGGAGCCGGTAGCGCGTCAGGTTCTTCCAGTCGCCGGTCGGGAGGTCCGCGAGTGCCGGCCGGGCCGGGCCGGCCACGAACGCGTTCTCGTGCGAGTCGAGGTCATCGCGGGTGCCGGCGATGCACGTCAGCCGGGACTGCGCGGCCTCCGTGAGCGCACGCGACAGTGCGACCCGCGGGTCGAAGTGGCAGCCGGACCCCGCGAAGACGACCGGGTAGTCCTCGGACCAGATGTAGGCGGCGCACACGGGCACATGGTGCGCGTTCTCGACCCACGCCATCTCCAGCCACATGCCGGCGTCGAGAAACCGGGCGATCAGGTCCCGGCAGTACGGGTCGGTGACCGTACCCGGGAGGATGAGCGTCCGGTACGGACTGCCGGTCACGTAGTCGTCGTGAAGCGCATCGCGCTCAACGACCTCCAGCAGCGCGTGCAGCGTGGCCTCGGTCAGGTCGTTGCCGCACGCGAGACCGTTGGAGGTGACGTAGAAGAGTTCCGGCCGGCCGTCGCGGTGCTGCTGACGGCGGACGATGTCGGCGGGGATCAGAACGTCTTCGCCAGAAGTGAGGCCGCGGCCGGTGACCCAGTCCAGTGGCAGGGCATCGATCGCCGGGTCATCGACCTTCGTCGGAAGGTCCTGCAAGGAGTAGGGCACGTCCAAGTCGCGGTGGGCGCCGCGGGCGTCCGCTTTCAAGGGCTGTTCCGCGTGCCACAGTTCGGCGGATTCCAGGACGGCCGAGATCTTCGCGAGGGTGTCGTCGGCGCCCTTGCCCTGCGAGGTGACCAGCGTGCGCGCGTGAGGGCGCACGGCTGTCCACACGGGGATGCCGAGATGGTCCAGGCCGGTGAGGCGGGCCACCCGGCTGATGCCCAGTCGGCTGATCTCGGGCTGAAGCGCCCGCCATGTCTCCTCGGCGGTGCGCGCCCGCACGGTGCCGGTCAGGGTGATCGAGGTCATCACGCGACGTCCTCCTGGTCCTTGAGAAAGCCGAGTGCGAACGGGCGGGCTGCGTCGACGGCCTCGCGCAGGCCGTGCAGGCCGCGTAGCCAGGCCTCCTCTTCCAGTCCGGCATGGTCGGTGCGCCAGATGGCGGCCAGCATGTCCCGCACCACGCTTTCCTTGATCGCCTCCGGGAAGAATTGCCCGTTCGCCCGGCGAGCCTTGTCGTTGACGGCCGCGTACTCGCCGATGCAGGCGCGGTCTTGCGACGTCTCGTGAGCGAGGAGGTGAGCCGCCGTCGTGTCGTCGGTCAGGTCGGTGCGCGTGTTGATCACCTTGCACGCCAGTGTCCGGGGCAGGTCAGTCGCACCGAATGCGGACAGGTAGTCCCACCAGATGGCCTTGAACTCGGGGTCGAACACCTGCTGGTAGCTGACTCGGGCCAGGGTCGGAAGCCGGCCGCAGTCGGTGTTCTGCGCGGCGAAGCGGTTGGCCCACTGCCGGAAGCAGCGCGTCGACCAGGTCAGACACTCGACTGGTTCGACCGGAACGCCGGCCATCTCCTGGGCCAGGCCGATGGCCTCCAGCGCGTCCTCACGCTTCGTGTCGCAGAAGTGCTCGTCGGCAGTGAGTTCCCGAGCGAGCCAGGCAGCGAATACGTGCCTGCCCTGACGACGGCTGACCTGCATGACAGCATCGAGCGAGCGGTGGGCGTAGTAGACGTCTGCGAGGTCACGGATCAGGTGGTGCGCCTCGGCGGGGGTCAGCACCTGGAGCAGAGCAGCCGCACTCGCGACCTTCCTCACGCGTACCAGGGGCCAGGTGCACGATCGCAGATCGCCGTTGGTCGACTGGGCGACGGCAACCTCGTCGTCACCGTCCAGCTGGCCGGAGACGTAGGAGTACCAGACGGAGCCGACACCGAGCATGCCGCACTCGGTCAGCTCGGCGGCCCGGAGCGCACCGATGCTGGCTGCGCCGATCACGCGGACACCCCGTGCGAGCGCCCAGATGATCTCCTTGTGCCGGATGGCCGGCGAGTGGTGGTAGACGCCGTCGATGATGACGACCGTGTCGCCGGGGGTGATCTGCGGATGGAAGAGGTCGCCATGTCGGATCGGTGGCAGTACCCGCACCGCCTGGTCGTGCAGGGCGGGATGGTCCGGGCTCAGCGTCGGCCCGGTGAAGACGTGGATCACGTCATCCTCCAAAGTGAGCGGGCGCCCGGCCACCGTGGTGACCGGGCGCCCTCCGAGCCCGGGGGTCAGAAGGTGTAGCACTCCTCCTGCTCGACGTCCTCGGAGCGCACGACGGCCGAGGTGTCGACCAGGGCCGCGACGTCGTTCGCGTCGGCGACGGTGGCGGTGGTCTTCGCGGCTTCCTGAGCCTTGGACATGCAGCCTCACTTCGTTGAGTCGGTTGATCTGGACGCCCGGCGTCGGCGGTCACCGCGCCGGGCCCCGGACCACCGTGGTGGCGGCCCGGAGTCTGACACTCCAGCCTGGGGAGGACGGTCAGGACGGAGCAGTCTCGGGGGGGCACCGTCATCGCTGGGCGGTCAGGCCGACGATGACGGTGGTGGCGACGGCGAGCAGGGCCATGACGTAGACGACCTGCGCGCGGTGGCTGCTGTATATCGGGATCTCGCGGACGGGCGGCTCGGGTGACGGCGGCACCGCGAGGTCGGCCCACACGCGCTTGCCCCACCTCAACGGCTCGGCGCCCCACTTCTGCGCCAGGGCATCGACGAGGAGCAGGCCCCGTCCGTTCTCCCAGTCGTCGTCGGCCTCGGCGACCTTGGGCAGGTTGCGGCTCAGGTCAGTGACCGAGACCTGCAACTGCTCGTCGGAGAGCCGCCGGGCCGTCACTCGGAAGCTCTCCCGGCATGCGTGCAGCACGGCATTGGTGGCGAGTTCCGAGGTGATCGAGTCGGCCACGTCGGCGAGGCCCGACAGACCCCACTCGTCCACGGCGGCGCGCACGAGGCGGCGGGCGGCCGGGACGGACGCGGCGTCTCGAGGAAACGTGGCGGAGACAACGGGCCGGCCGTCCTCGCCGACATCCCGGCGGCCCCTCAGGACATCACCCATTGGTCTGGTGCGCCGCGCGGAAGCAGGCGAACGTCAGCATCTGCAGAACGGCGTCCGGCACGCACACCTCGTCCGGAGAGTCCAGCTGCACGAGCCAGTGCGACCGCGCCTCAGGTCCGGCGCCCGGGAACGGCACGCCGAGGAGCGCCTCGTGCAGGTATGCGCGCATCCGCTGGCGGTCCTGCGTGCCCGCAGCGATCTCCACGAGCCCGAGGGGGATACGCACCGCGCTGAAGGACCGTCCGCAGCGCAGCAGCGCGGTTCCGTCGCGCTGCCACTCCTTGCGGGCCCGGCGTTCGTCATCGGCCGCCCTCAGCAGCCACTGCTCGATGGTGAGACGCCGTTCCCTGCCGGTGACGACGGGGGCTACCGGATGGGGATCGAGTCCGTCGAGAGCCGGTGCTCTGTTCTCCTGCGCGGTCATGGTCATCACGCCTCGATCGGGGGTGAGGGAGCGGACCCCGCCCAGGGAGCGGGAGGGGGAGGGGCCCGTGAACGAGCCGCCAATGACCAGACAACTCCCCCACTCAGCACATCGCTTAGGACAATGCGGTACGGATCATGCGTAGGCACCTAGGGGGATTTGACCCCTTGTTTACATGACGGAATGACCGGGTGACGCTACGGTCCGTACATGGATCCCACGCGCAACGTGGCGTTAGAGGCGTGGATGAGGGAGCACGGCCATAGCTCCAACGCCCTGGCGGAAGCGGTGAACAGGGCCGTGGAGCGCCTGACCGGCCGACCTGGCGGACACGATGGGTCGTCGGTACGCGGCTGGAAATCCGGGCGTGTCCGATGGCCCAACTCCGCGACCCGCATGGCGCTCGAAGACGTCACCGGTCTTCCCGTCACAGCTCTTGGGTTCGTGCCACGGGGCCGGGCCCCGTCCGTGCCCACCCCACAGCAGGAGGACCCCGACATGAAGCGTCGTACCCTCGTCGGCGGCATCGCTGCTGCCGCAGCCGCCGCAGCCGCGACCGGCACCTCAGCCGAGGCCGCAGCCCCCGGCCCGTCCGCTCGCCGTATCGGTATGAGCGACGTCGCTCGCCTTCAGGAGCGGTTCGCCGGAATCGTCGCCAGCGATCACCTCCATGGCGGGCAGCTCGGTATCGAGCAGCGCGCCGCCGCGCTCGCCGACGAAGCCCTCAACCTCCAGCGATCCGGCAACGCCACCCAGCGCGTACGCAACAGCCTGTACGCGTGCGCGGCGTCCTTCCGGTCGTCGGCGATGTGGGCAGCCATCGACGGCCGCCGCTACGCCGACGCCCAGATGCACATGCGCGAGGCGCAGGCACTCGCCGAGATGAGCGGCGACCAGGCGATCAAGTTCCGCATCTGGAGCCACGCGGGCACCATGTACCGGCACATGGGCCGCCCCGCAGACGCCCTGGCCGCGAACGATGTCGCCCGCAATCTCCACATCACCCGCCGAGACCCCATGTTCGCCTCCCTCGGTCTCGCCCGGCAGGCAGCCATTCACGGCGCCGCCCACGCCCCCAGCAGCACCCGCCGGACGTTCGAGCAGGCGCAGGAAGCCATGGACCGTGCGGACCAGGCCGACTACCGGCCCGTTTGGATGCTCGCCTTCTACGACCAGGCCGAGCTGGACTCCCTCGCGCTGTCCGCCCACCTGGCCCTCGGCGACTACCCGACTGCGGAGTTCCACGCGCACCGCTGCCTCGCCGGCCTGCGCCCTCACATGGTTCGCTCCCGGGCCATCACCACGACCCGCCTCGCGCACGCTCAACTCGCCCAGGGCGACACCGACACGGCCGCCGCCACCGCGATGAGGGTCCCGGCCAGTGCCGCTACCCAACACGCCCGGGTGTCCCGCATGCTGCAAGAGTTCGGAGCCGCGCTGCGCGCCACTGCGCCCGGCAGCCCGACCACGCAAACCTGGACCGAGCACACCGCCGCCTGGAGGACCCGCGCATGACCACGGCCCCCACCATCGAGCTCCGCCAGTTCACCGACCTCGACGCCGCCCGCGGCGACCTCCTCGACGTCTACGCCGAGGTACGCGCTCCACTGCTCCACCTCCCCAACTACGCGGTGACCGCATTCGGCGAGAGGCTGGACCGGCACGGCTACGAGCCAGGGTTCCTCGCCGTCCTCGCGTACGCCGACGAGCAGCCGATCGGCTACGCCTACGCGAACACGATCGAGCACGGCGACCGGTACTGGCAGCGGACCACTCCCCCGCCGGCCGAGGAGTACACCGCGCAGCCGGCCGTCGCGCTCAAGGAGATCGGCGTGAGCCCGGCCTGGCGCGGAACGGGCACCGCCCGGCGCATCCATGACTCCCTGCTCCTGGCGCGTGACGAACAGTACGTCACGCTCATGGTCAACTCGGCCGCCGGAGACGGGAAGGTCCACGCCCTCTACAGGACGTGGGGATACGAGGACATCGGACACAGCCAGCCATCGCCGGCGTCTCCGCTCCTCACGGTCATGGTCCGTCGCACCACGTGACCGGCCGACGCGGCCGCCGCCCTGCGAGGGCCCAGGTCGGCCGCGGCGTGCGCTTGCCCCGGACAGCGAGCCCGGAGAAGCCGCGCACCAGTGACACTGCGCGGTGAGTGCCCGGAGCCGGACTTGAACCGGCACGCCCGCGAAGGGGCAGCGAGGTTTAAGCTCGCCGTGTCTGCATTCCACCATCCGGGCAGGCCATGGGCACCGCGTCGAGCGCCTTGACCCTATCGAGACACCCCTCTCCGGCAGAGGGCGGGCGACCCGATGTTGTCTTATTTTATTGGCGCCTGAGGGGGCATCAGTTCCGGGGGCAGGCCATCAGCACTTGCCAACAGCCTTGCGTGCCGCGGCCCGCCGCGCACGCGGATTGACGGGATTTCACCGCTCCGGAGAAGGGCGCCCGCCCCGTTCTCCGCGCGCGCCCGCGACCTCGCCCGTCAGGGTCGCCGTCATCCGCAGGTATGACACGGGGCCCGGCCGTCCGACCACAGTCGCCCCCCGAAACCGGAACAGCGGCTGACTACACGGCACGCCCCGGACGGGACGATGGATGACGTCCCCGAGCACACCGCCGCACCGACAGGAGCACCCTTCCCGTGACCTCCGCACCCATCGCCGACCGGTCCACCGCCGTGGCCGCGCGCGCCACGGAGCTTTCCAAGATCTACGGCCAGGGCGAGACCCAGGTGGTCGCCCTCGACCGGGTCTCCGTCGACTTCCGGCAGGCCGAGTTCACCGCGATCATGGGCCCGTCCGGCTCCGGCAAGTCCACGCTGATGCACTGCGTCGCCGGGCTGGACACCTTCTCCTCCGGTTCCGTGCGCATCGGCGACACCGAGCTGGGCTCGCTGAAGGACAAGCAGCTCACCAAGCTGCGCCGGGACAAGATCGGCTTCATCTTCCAGGCGTTCAACCTGCTGCCGACGCTCACCGCGCTGGAGAACATCACCCTCCCGATGGACATCGCGGGCCGCAAGCCGGACAAGCAGTGGGTGGACTCCGTGATCCAGATGATCGGCCTCTCCGGCCGGCTCGGCCACCGTCCCGCCCAGCTCTCCGGCGGCCAGCAGCAGCGCGTCG
>NZ_WWHX01000274.1 GCF_009862125.1 Streptomyces sp. SID5910 | reverse complement strand
GCGTTGGTGACCAGCTCGCTCACCACCAGCTGCACCGCCTCCACCACGCGTGCGGACGGCGCCGGTCCACCGGCGGTCCCGGCCTCGCCCTCGCTCTCGCCGAGGAAACCGAGCGCGAAGTTCCGTGCGTCGGCGACGCGGAAGGCATGCCGCTCGAAGGTCACGGAGGACATCCGCGAACCGTTGTCGGCAGGTACCTGCCGGAACCGAGAACCGTTCAGCTCGAACTCACCATCCCGCACAACCGTCGCGTGACTCCCCCGTGGAGCACGGAACACCGACTCATCCCTGTGACGCAGAAACGACGGGTGCGGTTCAGTGGCTGGTCAGCATGCCTTCGCGCAGGCGGGTCAGGAGGCGGGAGATCAGGCGGGAGACGTGCATCTGGGAGACGCCGAGGCGTTCGCCGATCTCCTTCTGGGTGAGTTCCTCCACGAA
>NZ_WWHX01000273.1 GCF_009862125.1 Streptomyces sp. SID5910 | reverse complement strand
CCGCCGCCGGGCGGGTATGTGCCGACGCAGCTGGTGTCGTCGCTCGGTCCCGAGGGGCCGGGGGCTCCCGGTACGCCGGGTACGCCGCCGGCAGGTCCGGGTGGAGCCGTGGGTGGTCCCGCCGGTCCCGGTACGCCGCCTCCGCCGAGCGCCCCCGGTACGCCGCCTCCGGGCGGGGTGCACCATGCCGCCACGATGCTGGCCGACCCGGGCCGGACCGGCGGCGGGGCGCCTCAGCCTCCCGGCACGCCCGGCGCGCCCGGTGCGCCGGGAGTCCCGGGTGCGCCGGGTGTCCCCGGTGCGGGTGGTGGTCCCGGTACGCCGCCGCCTCCCGCCGCTCCCGGCCCGCAGGGTTCGGCCGGTGGGCCGCGCGGTGCCGTGCACCATGCGGAGACGATGCTCGCCGCGCCTCCGGTGGGCGGCCCCGGCGTGCCTCCGCCGCCGTCCGCGCCGGG
>NZ_WWHX01000272.1 GCF_009862125.1 Streptomyces sp. SID5910 | reverse complement strand
GGCGACGCGCTGCTGCTGGCCGCCGGAGAGCGTGGCGATCGGGCGGGCGCGCAGGTCGGACAGGCCCAGGAGGTCGAGGGTCTCCTCGACGCGGCGGCGCATCACGTCCGGGGCGAGGCCCAACGACTCCATGCCGTAGGCGAGTTCGTCCTCGACGGTGTCCGTCACGAAGTGGGACAGCGGGTCCTGGCCCACCGTGCCGACGACGTCGGCGAGTTCGCGCGGCTTGTGCGTGCGGGTGTCGCGGCCGGCCACGGTGACGCGGCCGCGCAGGGTGCCGCCGGTGAAGTGCGGGACGAGGCCGCCGACCGCGCCGAGCACGGTGGACTTGCCGACGCCGGACGGGCCGGCCAGCAGGACGAGTTCACCCTCGGGGACCTCGAAGTCCACGCCGGTGACGGTGGGTTCGGCGACGCCGTCGTACGTCACGGAGACGTCCTCGAAGCGGATCACGACGGCTCCTTGGCGGGGGCGGGTGCGGATGGTGGGTCCGGG
>NZ_WWHX01000271.1 GCF_009862125.1 Streptomyces sp. SID5910 | reverse complement strand
TACCGTCGTCCAGGGACGGGCCGACGTGGACGTCCCGCAGGCGGTCGCCGAGGCGTACGCCGACGCGGCGGCGCGGGCCGGGGAGATGGTGGGCGTGACGCTGCTGGAGGACGTCGGCCACTTCCCGCTGATCGACCCGGCGGCGGACGCGTGCGCGGTGGTGGCGGAGGAGATCGCCCAGCTGGCGTGGTGAGCGGCCCGGCGAGCGCCGCCCGCTCCCGGGAAGGCGCCCCCTGTCACCCCCGTAGTACCTGAGAGCTACCCCGCGGGTGAGCTCTCCGGCGGGACGCCGGTTACCCCCGCCGGTCCATAACTTCCTTCCCAGGCAAGCCCGATGAGCGGGCGAGCGGGAGGGGAGCGGCCATGGGGCCCGGTACGGCGGTACGTCGGCGTCGGCGCGCGGGGAGAGCACGCAGGGCCGTACTGGCGGCACTCGTCGCCGGTGCCGTCGCGTTCCCCCTCTCCGGCGCCGCGCGACCCGAGATCCCCGCACCGCCGCCCGCCGTCCTCGCCGCGCCGACGGCGGACACGCTGGCGGCGACGTACGCCGCCAACCGGGCCAACGCGGCCGAGGCGGCCCGGATGGCCGGCGACCACGGCGACCGCCACCGCGCCGCCGCCGACCGCTCGCTGGCCGGCCCCTCCCGGCAACTGCTCGCCTTCGACGGCCGGGGCGCCGGTCTGGTCACGGAGGTCCTGGGCGACCTGGCCCACGCCGACCGCGTCGCCGTCCTGGTCCCCGGCTCCGACACCGGCCTCGACACCTACGGCCGGTTCCGCGCCGCCGCCCTCGCCCTGCACCGGCAGCTCCTCGCGCAGGCCCCGGACGGCACCCGCACGGCGGTCGTGGCCTGGCTCGGCTACCGGACGCCCGGCACCGTCAGCACCACGGTCGCCACGACCGGCCGCGCCGACGAGGCCGCCCCGAGGCTGCGCGCCCTGGTCGACGACCTGCGCGGCGTCACCGGCCCCCGCACCCGGGTGGCCGTGCTGTGCCACTCCTACGGCTCGGTCGTCTGCGCCCGTGCCGCCGCCGGCCTGGACGTCGCCGACATCGCCCTGGTCGGCAGCCCCGGCACCGGCGCCGACTCCGCCGCCGGCCTGGGCGCGAGCGCCCGGATCTGGGCGGCGCGGGGCGTCGGCGACTGGGTGGAGCACGTCCCGCACCTGAGCGCCGGCCTCTTCGGCACGACCCTCGGCTTCGGCACCGACCCGGTCTCCCCGGCCTACGGCGCCCGGGTCTTCGACGCCGGCGACGGCGGCCACAGCGACTACTTCGACGCGGGCTCCCTCTCCCTGACGAACCTGGCCCGGATCGCCCTGGGCGAGACCACGGAGGTGACCCATGACTGACGTGACTCCGGCGCACCCGCGCGGCGCCCTGCGTGCCGCCGCCGCCCGCGTCGACGCGGCGACTCCCGCGTCCAGGGACCGCGCCGTCGACGGCCTGCGCGCCCTCGCCGTCCTCGGCGTCGTCCTCGGCCACTGGCTGGTGACGGCCCTCGTCGCCGACGGCGGCCGCCTGCGCACCGCCAGCCCCCTCCAGCACCTGCCCGGGCTGACCCCGGTCTCCTGGGCCTTCCAGACCCTCGCCGTGTTCTTCCTGGTCGGCGGGCACGTGGCCACCCGCGGCTGGGCCGCGGCCCGCGACCGGGGCACACCGTACCGGCGGTGGCTGGCCGCCCGGCTGGGCCGGCTGTTCCGGCCGGTCGTGGCCGTCCTCGCCCTGTGGACGGTGACAGCGGCCCTGCTGTTGCTGACCGGCGCCGACCACGGGACGGTGCGCACGCTGGTCAAACTGGCCCTGTCCCCGCTGTGGTTCCTGCTGGTCTTCGCCGCGCTGACCGCGGCGACGCCGCTCCTGGCCCGGCTGCACCCGCTGTGGCCGCTGGCCGTCGTCCTCCACGTCGACCTGCTGCGCTTCGGCCTCGGCGGCCCGTCCTGGCTCGGCTGGACCAACCTCGCCGCGGGCTGGGCGGTGCCGTACACCCTCGGCGCCGCCTGGACACGCGGCGAACTGGAGCGCCGCAGGGCGGGCTGGGTCCTGCTCACCGGCGGTACGGCGGCGACCGCGGCGCTCGTCGCCTGGGCGGGCTACCCGGCGTCCATGGTCGGCGTCCCGGGCGCCGCCGTCTCCAACCTGAACCCGCCGACGCTGGCCGCCGTCACCTTCGGCCTGGCGCAGTGCGGCCTCGCCCTGCTGCTGCGGGAGCGGCTGCGCCGCGCGCTGCGGCGGCCGGTGGCCTGGGCGGCGGTGGCGCTGGTCAACCTCTTCGCGATGACGGTCTTCCTGTGGCACCAGACGGCCCTGATGGCGACCACCGCCACCGGCCTCCTCGCGGGCCGCCTGCCCGGACTGCACACGCTCCCCGACGGACCGGACTGGGTCGCCGCCCGCCTGCTCTGGCTGCCGGTGTTCGCCCTGTTCCTCGGCCTGTGCTGGGCGGCGTTCCACACCTTCGAGCGCGGCGACGGCCGGCGCCGCCGCTCACGCGTCGTCCGCACCCACCACCCGCGGACCCGGGCGACGACGAAGGGAGCACGGCATGTCTAGGCTGGGCGGCGTGAAGCCAGGGGGGAACGCGCGTGCGACCGGCACACGCTGGTGGGGGATGCTGCGCGACGACCTGTGGACGGCGCGGGTCGATCCGCTGCCGCCGTCGACGTGGCTGCGCTGGCTGCCGCACGGGATCGTCTTCCTGGCCGCGCTCGGCGTGCTGCTCGGCGACGCGGCCCAGCTCGCGGACAACGGCGGACTCGACCCGGGGCTCGCCTTCCTGATCGCCCTCGGCCAGAGCGGCGCGATGATCCTCGCCCTGTGGCGGCCGGTCCCGGCGTGGTGGCTGTCCCTGGCCGCCATGCTGGTGACGGCGACGGCGGTGCGCGCCGCGATGGTGGACGGGCACAAGTTCACCTGGCCCTGGACGGCGGCCGGGCTCATCGCGCACCTGTTCGTCCTGCTCCTGCTCGGCCTGCGGGTCCGCACCCGGGTGTCCCTGGAGGCACTGGGCCTGACGGCGCTCGTCACCTATGTCGTCCAGGGCCTGCTGGGCGCGCGCGACTACCAGCCGACCGGCCTGGTCGCCGTCATCCTCTTCGCGGTGGCCGTCGTGCTCGCCATCGCCCTGCGCGGCCGCCGCGAGGCCCGCTCCCAACTGCGGGAGCAGACCTCCCTCACCGTCGAGGAACGCGCCCGGCGCACCCTCCTGGAGGAGCGCAGCCGCATCGCGCGCGAGCTGCACGACGTCGTCGCCCACCACATGTCCGTCATCTCCATCCAGGCCCAGGTCGCCCCCCACCTCGTGGAGAACCCGCCGGACGAGCTGAAGGAGAACCTCGCGGGCATCCGGCAGAACGCGCTGGAGGCCCTGACCGAACTGCGCCGCGTCCTCGGCGTACTGCGCTCCGAGGACCCCGGCACCCCGGGCGCGGCACCCGACCGTGACGGCACCGCCCCGCACGCCCCGCAGCCCACGCTCGACCGGCTCGACGCGCTGGTGGAGAACACCCGGGCCGCCGGACTGACCGTGACCGTCGAGCACTCCGGCCGGCGCCGGCCGCTGCCGCCCGGCGTGGAGCTGTCGGCGTACCGGATCGTGCAGGAGGCCCTCAGCAACGTCCTGCGGCACGCGCCGGGTGCCACCGCCCGGGTCCACCTCACGCATCTCCCGGCCGGGCTGCGCGTCGACGTCGCCAACACCCCGCCCACGCGGGCCCCGGCGCCGTCGCAGGGGGCGGGGCACGGGCTGCTCGGCATGCGGGAGCGGGTGGCGATGCTCGACGGGAGGCTGAGGGCCGAGCGGCTGCCGGACGGCGGCTACCGGGTGACGGCGTTCCTGCCGGCCGACGACCCCGACCGGCCCCCCGACCCCTCCACCGACGGCCCCGACCCCCTCACCGACCACTCCCTCGAGGACGACACCCCATGACGACCGGCAACGACGGCCGCGTGATCCGCGTACTGATCGCCGACGACCAGCAGATGGTCCGGCAGGGCTTCACCGTGCTGCTCAACACCCAGCCCGGCATCGAGGTGATCGGGCAGGCCGTCGACGGCCTGGACGCCGTGGCCAAGGTCGCCGAACTCGCCCCGGACGTCGTCCTGATGGACATCCGCATGCCCG
>NZ_WWHX01000270.1 GCF_009862125.1 Streptomyces sp. SID5910 | reverse complement strand
CCTTGAACGGAAGGATCTTCGGATACGGCGCCCGGGACACCGCCGCGAACGACGTGCCGCGTGCGCGCAGGTGCGCGAGGTGCCCGATCTGGTCGAGGAACGCCGAGCAGCTGCGGCAGCCGGCGTCCCACTCGGGGGCGAACATGAAGTGGTGGACGACGAGCTGGTCGCGGCCCTCGAAGAGGTCGAGGAGGGTGGCCTTGCCGTCGCCGCCCTCGAAGACGTACTCCTTGTCGATCTCCACCATGGGCAGTCCGCGCCGCTCGGCGTTGAGCGCGTCCCGGGCGCGCGTGACCGCCTTCTCCTGGGCCAGTAAGGCCTCGCGCGCCGCGCGCCAGTCCTCGCGCGAGACGATCTCGGGAAGCGACATGGGCTCCAGCTCCTCCTGTACAGCGGTCCGTCGGGGGTGCTGACCGGTGGGGGACGCGGAACTCATCGCGGCGCGGCAAGATTCTTCCCGGACTGTCCTGTCCCGGGGGTGCCGGCTGTCCGGCGTGCCGGCTACCCGGCGAGCGGCAGCTCCGGCAGGCGCAGTCCCGCACGTTCGCGCCGTTCGGTCAGCTCGTCACGGAGTGCGGCGAGCCGTTCGGTGTGCCGGGGTGTGAGGCGGCCGCTGTCGTCGAGGTGGACGGCGCACGCGGTGGTGGTGTCGACGAGCCGTTCCAGCACGGCGGCGATCTCGTCGGCGCCCGCGGAGTGCCGGGCGAGCGCGGGCAGCTCGGCGGCGGCGAGGGCGACGGCGGTACGGGCCTCGGCGAGGGTGCGGTAGGCCTCCCGGCGCAGCCTCCAGCGGGCGGCGCGGTCGTCGGACCCGCTCAGTACGTGGGCGAGGTAGGCGTGTGCGGCGCCGCCCGCCGCCTCCAGCCGGGCGCGGACCGTGCCGCCGCGCTGTCCCGGCATCGGCAGGTGCCCGACGATCAGCACGATCGCGCAGGCCAGCAGGGTCTCGCCGATGCGGCTGAGCGCGGCCTGGGGTTCGCCGCCGGTCATGACCAGCGCGAGGACGAGGACGGTGACGACGGCGGTCTGGGCGGCGAAGTGCCGGGCGGCGACGGGCACGAGGGCGCCGCTGAGGGCGACGAGCGCGACGAGCCCTTCCGGCCGGGGCAGCACGGCGGCGAACCCGGCGAAGAGAAGCGCCCCGAGGACGGTCCCGGCCGCCCGGCACAGCACCCGGGACACGAGCGGTCCGAGGTCGGGCTTGACCAGGAAGACGGCGGTGGCCGGCAGCCAGTACCAGTGCTGGTGCGACCCGTACCAGTGGCCGTGGTGCAGCACCTGGGCGACGGCGACGGCGGCTCCGAAGCACAGCCCGACACGCAGCCCGTACTCCCTGCCGCCCGGGCCGAGGACGGTGCGGGCGACGGAGGCGAGCGGCCGGCTGCGGGTGTGCAGGTCGCGGCCGCTGCCCCGGTCGAAGGCCTCCGCGGCGTGCAGGAGGGCGTCGTCGAGGGCGCGCAGGGCGGGTTCGGTGCGGGTGGGGGCGGGCAGCGGCCCGGTGTGGGTGCTGCCGCGGACGGCGGCGGCGAGTCGCCGGGGGCCTTCGGTGGCCCGCGCGGGCACGGGGTGTCCGGCCCAGGCGAGTGCGGTCGCGGCCTCGCCGAGGGGCAGCGCGGCGGCGTACTGCGCGTGCAGCCGCCGTTCGGCCGAGGAGGAGGCGTGGCGCCGCAGCCGGGGTCCGGCGAGCGCGTCCTGAGCGTGGTCGAGGGCTGCGGTCAGCGCGGCCCGGCGGGCGCCGGCGTGTTCGGTGCCGGCCGCCTCCAGCAGCGCGGCGACGGCGTCGTACACGCCGGCGACGGCCGCGCGCTCCCCGTCGAAGCGGAAGTCGAGGCGCGCGTCGCCGGTGAGGGAGCCGGGTGTGGGCAGGAGCAGGCGCAGGGCGAGCAGCCATCCGGCGCCGGCCAGGAAGGCGAGGACGCTCTGCCACCCGGGGTCGGGCAGCGGCATGCCGGCCCCCACGGCGGCGGTGACCAGCAGCTGCGTCCCGGTTCCGGACGCCACGGCCCCGGCCGCGCTGATGCCTCCGGCGACCAGCCCGAGCACGGTGAGCGCCAGGGTGAGCGGTACGGGACCGAGGTGCTGCCCCGCGTACGTGCCGGCCAGCAGCCCGGCCGCCCCCGCGAGCGCCGGTACGCCGATCCGCCTGACCGACGTACGCCGGCTGCCCGGCCGGTCGTTGATGCCGGCCAGCATGGCGGCGATGGCGGCGACGACACCGAGGGAGGTGCGCCCGGCGAGCAGGGCCGCGAGCAGCAGCGGCCCGCCGGCCAGCGCACCCCGGGTGACCGCGCTCCAGGGCACGGGCCCGCGCTGGGTGCTCAGGGCGTGGGCGAGCCAGGGCGGTAGTGCGAGGGCGGCGGGGCGAGCGGTGCTGGGCACGGGGCGCGGGGCTCCTGTCGTCCGGTCGAGGGCGGGGGCGAGCCTTCGGGCGACGGTGGCCGGGCTGTGACGTGTGCTGTCCAGGGTACGGGCGGTTCTTGATGCGCCGGAAACGGGCGCATTTCGGGGAGGTGACGGCCGGCGGCGGCAGAGTTCGTCTCCGCCGTGTCCCCACTGCTCTAGCCGGCCCGCGCCGCCTCCATGGCCGCCCTCAGCAGGTCCTCGGCCCGTGTGAGCGCCGCAGTCAGTGACCGCGGGTCCGGCGTCAGGCGTGTCAGGAGTACGTCGACCCCGCCCAGCCCCGCCCGCTCGGTCAGCCCCTTCTCGTTGGTGACCCACTG
>NZ_WWHX01000269.1 GCF_009862125.1 Streptomyces sp. SID5910 | reverse complement strand
GGTCTGACCGGCATGCGGGAGCGGGCGGCCCTGGTCGGCGGGCGGCTCAGCGCGGGGGCGGCCCCGGGAGGCGGCTTCCTCGTGGAGGCGGAACTGCCCTGGGGGACCGGGTGACCATGGAGAGGGAGACACCGTGATCAGGGCCCTGGTGGCCGACGACCAGGCGGTCGTGCGCACCGGCTTGGTGAACCTCCTCGACACGCAGGAGGACATCCAGGTCGTCGGCGAGGCGGAGGACGGCGCCCAGGCGGTGCGGGTCGCCGCCGAGACCCGGCCCGACCTGGCGCTCCTCGACATCCGCATGCCGCACAAGAACGGCATCGAGGCGGCCCGCGAGATCCTCGCCGCGTCCGGCGGCGCCACGAAGGTCCTGATGCTGACGACCTTCGGCCTCGACGAGTACGTGTACGACGCGCTCGCCGCCGGAGCGGGCGGCTTCCTGCTCAAGGACGCCACCTTCCCGGAACTGCTGCACGCGGTCCGGGTCGTCGCCGGCGGTGACGCGCTGCTCTCGCCCGAGATCACCAAGAGGCTGATCGCCGAGTTCGTCCACGCGCGCGCGTCCCGGCTGCCCGTCCGCCCCGCCGGCGACCTCACGGCCCGGGAGACGGAAGTGCTCACCCTGATCGCGCGGGGCCTGTCCAACGCGGAGATCGCGGACCGGCTCACCATCACCGATCACACGGTGAAGACCCACATCAACCGGCTCTTCGCCAAGCTGGAACTGCGCGACCGGGCCCAGGCCGTGATCGTGGCCTACGAGATGGGCCTCGTCCGGGTGGGCCAGGACGACCACGTCCGTGACCTGCGCGCCTGAGGGCACTCCACGGGCCGGCGACGAGGCCCGGCCCCCCGCCGGCCCGGGCACGGGCGCCGGCCTCCGGGGACGGCCGGGCTCCGCTCTCCCGCCCGCGGCCATCGGCCGAACGGCCGCACAAAGGGTGGTGGGCCCGCCCCGGAGCGGGTACACACGATCGGGTAGCACCGACTAGTAACGTACGCCCGCGAGTTCGCGCATCGGGAACTTCGCGGCGTACCTCCCTTCGATGCCGATACGCGGCGAGGTGAGCCTCATGTCCGCTCCACCCACCCCTCCGTCCCGACCCACCGTCACCGAACGTGAGGCCCGCCAGGTGGCGGAGGCTGCCCGGGAACAGGACTGGCGCAAGCCCAGCTTCGCCAAGGAGCTGTTCCTCGGCCGC
>NZ_WWHX01000268.1 GCF_009862125.1 Streptomyces sp. SID5910 | reverse complement strand
GCGCCGGGCCACGCGACCCACCCCCGCCCCGCACCCACGCCGGACGACTCCATGTCGACGTAGACCGCCCCGTACTTCCCCAGGAGTACACGCGACCACCACGCCCGGCTGACGCCCGCCACCGCGCCTGCCGTCTAGCGTGGCGGCATGGACGGACAGCACGAGCACAGCGGCGGCCCACCGCTGTGGCGGTGGCGCCACGGACCCCCGTGGCGGAACCATGAGGGTGACGAGGAGCGCGGCCACCTGCCCTGGCTCTCCACCGCCCTGATCACAGCCTTCGTGCTGGCCGGCTCCAACTTCGCCACCCACGCCCAGGAGGGCGAGCGCACCCCGCTCGACCTCTTCGGCCGCGCCCTGCTCCTCGTGACCTGCCTCGCCCTCCTGGCCCGGCAGCGCCACCCCGTGCCCGTCGTGTTCGCCACGGCCGCCACCACCCTGGTCTACCTCGGCGCCGGATATCCGTACGGCCCGGTGTTCCTCGCCGTCGCCGTGGCCTGCTTCAGCGCCGTCGTCGCCGGGCACCGCCGGGCCGCCTGGGCGGCGATGGCCGCGCTGTGGGCCGGGCACGCCCTGCTGGCCCACTGGCTCTACCGGTGGCTGCCGCCGTCCGGGGACGCGGCCGCGTCCTGGGGGCAGGAGCTGGTGATCGCCGCCTGGGTGGTGGCGATCGTCGCCCTGTCGGAGCTGGCCCGGACCCGCCGCGAGCAGTGGGCGCGGGAACGGGCCGAACGAGCCCAGGCCGCCAGACGGCGCGCGGACGAGGAGCGGCTGCGGATCGCCCGCGAACTGCACGACGTCCTCGCCCACAGCATCTCCGTCATCAATGTGCAGGCGGGCGTAGGTCTCGCCCTCCTGGACAGCGACCCCGAGCAGGCCCGCACCGCCCTCACCACCATCAAGGACCAGAGCAAGGAGGCGCTCGGCGAGGTCCGTCAGGTCCTCGACACCCTCCGCGCCCCCGGAGACGCGCCGCGCGCGCCGGCCCCGGGCCTGGACCGGCTGCCCGAGCTGGTGGCGCAGGCGGCCGGTGCCGGTCTCACCGTGGAGGTCGAGGGAGAGCCGCCGCGCCTGCCGCCCGGCACCGACCTCGCCGCGTTCCGCATCGTCCAGGAGGCCCTCACCAACGTCGTACGGCACTCGGGGTCGCGCCGCGCCCGCGTCCACCTCGCGCGGGACGGCGGCATCCTGCGGCTGCGCATCGACGACGACGGACCGGCGACCGGCGCCGACGCCGGCGGCAGCGGCAACGGGCTGGCCGGGATGCGGGAGCGGGCGGCGGCACTCGGTGGCACCATCGAGGCGGGCCCGCGCCCCGACGGCGGCTTCCGGGTGCTCGCGTCCCTGCCGCTCACCGTGCGGCACGCCGAGGAGTCCGAGGAGGAAGACCGGTGATCCGCGTACTGCTCGCCGACGACCAGTCACTGGTCCGGGCAGGCTTCCGGGCCCTGCTGGACGCCCAGCCCGACATCGAGGTGGCCGGTGAGGCCGCCGACGGTGAGGAGGCGGTGCGCGCCGTCCGCGAACTGCGCCCCGACGTCGTCCTGATGGACATCCGCATGCCCGCCCTCGACGGCCTGGCCGCCACCCGCCGGGTCACCGGGGACGAGGAGCTGAGGGACGTGAAGGTGGTCATGCTCACCACCTTCGAGCTCGACGAGTACGTCTTCGAGGCCATCCGCTCGGGCGCCTCCGGTTTCCTCGTCAAGGACACCGAGCCCGACGAACTCCTGCGCGCCGTGCGGGCGGTGGTCGCCGGTGACGCGCTGCTCTCACCGGGGGTGACCCGCCGTCTGATCGCGGAGTTCGCGGCGCGTTCCAAGGAGCCGGCCGCCGCAGACGCGCTGTCCCACCTCACCGAGCGGGAACGGGAGGTGATGGCCCTGGTCGGCATCGGCCTGTCCAACGAGGAGATCGCCCGCCGCCTGGTCGTCAGCCCCCTCACCGCCAAGACCCACGTCAGCCGCACCATGGTGAAGCTGGGCGCCCGCGACCGCGCCCAACTCGTCGTCCTCGCCTACGAGTCGGGCCTCGTGCGGCCGGGCTGGCTGGGCTGATTCCCGCGCCCGAACCGCACCAGCACGCTCACCACCCGGACGAGGAACACCACGACGGCCAGCACCGTGCCCGTGCCGACCAGTCCGCTGCGCACCCCGGCCGGCAGTCCGAATACATAGGCCGGTCCCACCACGGCGCCGAACAGTACCGCCGCCGCGAACGCCGCGCTGAACAGCGCGTATCCGATCTCGACGGTCATCGCGTCCCGCTCGCCCTGCGTGCGGCGTCCCCCGTAGCTGCTA
>NZ_WWHX01000267.1 GCF_009862125.1 Streptomyces sp. SID5910 | reverse complement strand
CGCGGGGTGGAGCAGCTCGGTAGCTCGCTGGGCTCATAACCCAGAGGTCGCAGGTTCAAATCCTGTCCCCGCTACTGAAGGCCGAGGGCCGGAATCCGAAAGGGTTCCGGCTCTCGGTGCGTTCACCGGTGCAACTGTCACACGCCGAAGCCCCGGCACCCATCGGTGCCGGGGCTTCGTGCGAGTGGAAAGGCTTACGCGGCCGCGCAGTTCGGGCAGGTGCCGCGGTAGGTGACCTCGACGTCGGAGACCGTGAAGCCGAAGCGCTCCGTGTCGGGGAGGTCGGCCAGCGGATTGCCGGTCGGGTGGACGTCGCGGATCGCGCCGCACTGCGCGCAGACCAGGTGGTGGTGCGGCCGGTGCGCGTTCGGGTCGTACCGCTTCGCGCGCTTGTCCGTCGCGACCTCCAGCACCTCACCGAGCGAGACCAGCTCGCCCAGGGTGTTGTAGACGGTCGCCCGGGAGATCTCCGGCAGCTTCGTGACGGCCCTGGAGTGCACCTCGTCGGCCGTCAGATGCACGTGATCGCCGTCAAGGACCTCGGCCACGACGCGCCGCTGCGCGGTCATGCGCCATCCGCGTCCACGCAGCCGTTCCAGTAGGTCACTCATACAGGCCAGCCTAACAGCAAGGGGGACCAGGTCCCGAACGGGTGTGACTTTGGAGTCTTACTTGACTTAGACAATGTCCATTGTAGGATCGAGACCGGCATTAGCCAAGGGACAGGTTTTGCAGGATTGGCGCAGGAGGCGTACGTGACTCAGGGACCGCTTACTACGGAAGCCGGTGCTCCGGTAGCCGACAACCAGAACAGCGAGACCGCGGGCGTCGGCGGCCCCGTGCTCGTCCAGGACCAGCTCCTTCTGGAGAAGCTGGCCCACTTCAACCGTGAGCGCATCCCGGAGCGTGTCGTGCACGCCCGTGGCGCGGGTGCCTACGGCACCTTCACGGTCACCGCCGATGTCACCCAGTACACGCGCGCCAAGTTCCTCTCCGAGGTCGGCAAGGAGACGGAGACCTTCCTCCGCTTCTCGACCGTGGCCGGCAACCTGGGTGCGGCGGACGCCGTCCGCGACCCGCGCGGCTTCGCGCTGAAGTTCTACACCGAAGAGGGCAACTACGACCTCGTCGGCAACAACACCCCGGTGTTCTTCATCAAGGACGCCATCAAGTTCCCCGACTTCATCCACACCCAGAAGCGCGACCCGTACACGGGCTCGCAGGAGGCGGACAACGTCTGGGACTTCTGGAGCCTGTCGCCCGAGTCGACGCACCAGGTGACCTGGCTGCACGGTGACCGCGGCATCCCCGCCTCGTACCGGCACATGGACGGCTTCGGCTCGCACACGTACCAGTGGAACAACGAGGCCGGCGAGGCCTTCTGGGTGAAGTACCACTTCAAGACGGACCAGGGGATCAAGAACCTGACCGTCGAGGAGGCCGCCAAGCTCGCCGGTGAGGACCCCGACTCCCACCAGCGCGACCTGCGCGAGGCCATCGAGCGCGGCGACTTCCCGTCCTGGACGGTCGGCGTGCAGATCATGCCGGTGGCCGAGGCGGCGACGTACCGCTTCAACCCGTTCGACCTGACGAAGGTGTGGCCGCACGCGGACTACCCGATCGTCTGGTTCGGCAAGCTGGAGCTGAACCGCAACCCGCAGAACATCTTCGCCGAGGTCGAGCAGTCGATCTTCTCCCCGGCGCACTTCGTGCCCGGCATCGGCCCGTCCCCGGACAAGATGCTTCAGGGCCGCCTCTTCGCCTACGGCGACGCGCACCGCTACCGCGTCGGCATCAACGCCGACCACCTGCCGGTGAACCGTCCGCACGCCACCGAGGCGCGCACCCACGCCCGTGACGGCTTCCTGTACGACGGCCGGCACGGCGGCGCGAAGAACTACGAGCCGAACAGCTTCGGCGGCCCGTTCCAGACGGACCGCGCGCTGTGGCAGCCCGTCGCCCTCACCGGTGTCACCGGCGAGACCGAGGCGTCGGTGCACACCGAGGACAACGACTTCGTCCAGGCGGGCAACCTCTACCGCCTGATGACGGAGGAGGAGAAGGAGCGCCTGGTCGCCAACCTGGCGGGCGGCATCTCCCAGGTCTCGCGCGAGGACATCGTCGAGCGCGCGATCAACAACTTCCGTCAGGCCGACGGTGACTTCGGCAAGCGGCTGGAGGCCGCGGTCCAGGCCCTGCGCGGCTGACAACCAGCACTGGACCGCTTGTCGCGGCGGCGGGCCGGATCCCCGGGGACGGGGGTCCGGCCCGTTTCGCGTGTCAGGCCGGTACCCGCTGCGTCTGCTGCCGGGCCGGTGCCCAGCAGCGGATGATGTCGCGGACGGAGACGATGCCGACGGGCTCGTCGCGGTCGAGCACGATGAGGTGGCGGAAGCCGCCGTGCGCCATCGCGCCGGCCGCCTCCTCCACGGTCCAGGACGGCGCGGCGAACACGACGTCGGTGGTGGTGTGGGCGTGGGCGCGTTCGGTGTCCGGGTCCTGGTCCCGGCCGACGGAGTTGAGGATGTCGCGTTCGGTGAGGATGCCGATGCCGCCGGCGTCGGGGTCGTACACCACGGCCGCGCCGACGCGGCGGGCGGACATCAGTGCGGCGGCCTGGCGCAGGGTGTGGTCGGGACCGATGGTGAGGACGACCGAGCTCATGGCTTCGCGGACGAGCATGGGTGGAGCCACCTCCTGCCGGTGATCCATGAGCTAGTTCATGGATTCACAAGTGCACAAGTGGGGGGACTCTCAGGGTGGCAGGCAAAGCGGGGGTCAACAAGGGGGCGTGGAGGGCGAGTCGGCGGGCGTGCGGGGGCGGACCCGTGCGGGGGCCGGCTCAGGGGCGCCGGCCGAGACGGCCGAGCAGCTCGTCGTGGAGCAGGCCGTTGGACGCCGCGGCGTTGCCGCTGTGCGGGCCGGGGCGGCCGTCCAGGCCGGTGAAGGTGCCGCCGGCCTCCGTGACGATGACGGCGTTCGCTGCCATGTCCCAGAGGGAGAGCTCGGGTTCGGCGCAGATGTCGACCGAGCCCTCGGCGACCATCATGTACGGCCAGAAGTCGCCGTACGCGCGTGTGCGCCACACCTCGCGGGTCAGGTCCAGGAAGCCGTCCAGCCGGCCCTGCTCCTCCCAGCCGCTGAGCGAGGAGTACGCGAAGGAGGCGTCGGAGAGGGTGGAGACCTGGGAGACGTGGAGGCGGTGGGCGGACGTCAGGCTGCGGCCGGTGAAGGCGCCGTGGTCCTTCACGGCCCACCAGCGACGGCCGAGGGCCGGGGCGGAGACGAGGCCGACGACGGGCTGGTATCCGCCCTCGCCGGCCTCCGTGAGGGCGATGAGGGTGGCCCAGACGGGAACGCCGCGTACGTAGTTCTTGGTGCCGTCGATCGGGTCGATGACCCAGCGGCGGGGGCCGGTGCCCTCCGTGCCGTACTCCTCGCCGAGGACGGAGTCGCGAGGGCGGGCGCGGGAGAGGTGGCCGCGGATGAGTTCCTCGGCGGCCTTGTCGGCCTCGCTCACCGGGGTCATGTCCGGCTTGGTCTCGACCTTGAGGTCGAGGGCCTTGAAGCGGTCCAT
>NZ_WWHX01000266.1 GCF_009862125.1 Streptomyces sp. SID5910 | reverse complement strand
TCTGTTCGTGCATGTGGTGCATGTGGTGCATGCGTGCCGCGCGTTTCCGCACGTCCGTGACGTGTGCGCGACCTCGCCATGCTGTCACCCGCACGTACGGTGGCGGTATGGGTGTCGTGACGGATATACGCGACCGGTCGCGAGCGGCGAGACTGGTTCCGGCCGTATTGCGTGCGAGGGCCGGGAGGAGCGGAAAGCGGACCGTGTCGCTGTTCTGGCGGATCTTCTCGCTCAACGCCGCGGGCCTGGTCGTGGCCACCGCGCTGCTCCTGGGACCGGTGACCGTCTCGACCCCCGTCCTGCCGCACGAGGCCCTCATCCTCCTCGCCGGCCTCACCGCCCTGCTCGCCGGCAACGCGGTCGTCCTGCGTCTCGGGCTCACCCCGCTGCACCGGCTGGGCCGTGCCATGAGCACCGCCGACCTGCTGGTGCCCGGCGCCCGTCCGGAGGTCGCCGGGCCGGCCGAGGCCGCCGAGCTGATCGCGACGTACAACACGATGCTCGACCGGCTCCAGGCCGAACGCGCCGCCGGCGCCGGACGCGCCCTCCAGGCCCAGGAGCGCGAGCGCCACCGCATCGCCCGCGAGCTGCACGACGAGGTCGGCCAGACCCTCACCGCCGTCCTGCTCCAGCTCAAGCGCGTCTCCGACCGGGTGCCCGGCGAGCTGCGCGAGGAGGTGTCCCTCGCCCAGGAGGCCACGCGCGCCGGTCTGGACGAGATCCGCCGCATCGCGCGCCGGCTGCGCCCCGGCGTCCTGGAGGAGCTCGGCCTCGCCAGCGCCCTGCGCGCGCTCACCGCCGAGTTCACGCACCACGGGCTCACCGTCGCCCACCACGTCCCCGGCGACCTGCCCCCGCTCACCCCGGAGGCGGAACTCGTGATCTACCGGGTCGCCCAGGAGAGCCTGACCAACACCGCCCGCCACGCCGCCGCCGACCGCGCCGACCTCACCCTGCGCCCGCTGCCGGGCGGCATCGAACTGCTCGTCCGCGACAACGGCACCGGCCTCGGCCAGACCCCCGAGGGCGCCGGTATCCGTGGGATGCGCGAACGGGCCCTGCTGATCGGAGCCGAGATCCACCTCGAACCCGCCCCCGGCCGGGGCACCGACGTACGCCTGCGCATCCCGGTCCCGGCCGGGCCCCCTCCGTCCGCGGACCGGCAGGGGGACGCGACCCCGGACCCGGACCGGACGACGGCGCCGGCCGCGGACCCGGCCACGGACCCGACGGCGGCGTCGGCCGTAGACCCGACCACCGACCCGACCGCAGACCGCCCCGGAGACCGCACCTGATGTCCGCACGGCCCCCGATCCGCGTCCTGCTCGCCGACGACCACACCCTCGTGCGCCGCGGAGTGCGCCTCATCCTGGACGGCGAACCGGACCTCACGGTCGTCGCCGAGGCCGGGGACGGCGCCGAGGCCGTCGCGGCGGCACGGGCCACCGAGGTCGACCTCGCCGTCCTGGACGTCGCCATGCCCCGCATGACCGGCCTCCAGGCGGCCCGAGAGCTCTCCCGCCGCCTGCCCGAGCTGCGCATCCTCATCCTGACCATGTACGACAACGAGCAGTACTTCTTCGAGGCCCTCAAGGCCGGGGCCTGCGGCTACGTCCTCAAGTCCGTCGCCGACCGCGACCTGGTCGAGGCGTGCCGGGCGGCGGTGCGCGACGAGCCGTTCATCTACCCGGGCGCGGAGCGGGCCCTCGTCCGTTCCTACCTGGACCGCCTGCACAGCGGCGGCGGCCTGCCCGAACGGCCGATCACCGAGCGCGAGGAGGAGATCCTCAAGCTCGTCGCCGAGGGCCACACCTCGAAGGAGATCGGCGAGCTGCTGTTCATCAGCGCCAAGACCGTCGAACGCCACCGCGCGAACCTCCTCCAGAAGCTGGGCGTCCGCGACCGCCTGGAACTCACCCGGTACGCGATCCGCGCGGGTCTCATCGAGCCCTGACCAGCCCTGACCTGCCGCGACCCCGGTTGTCCACAGGCGGCCCGGGCCACCACCGCGGACCGCCTACCCTTAGTGCCATGAGCAGCATCGACCGGAGCCAGTCAGTGGGCGGCACGCGCACCTACGAAGTACGCACCTACGGGTGCCAGATGAACGTCCACGACTCCGAGCGATTGTCCGGACTGCTGGAGGACGCGGGCTACGTCCGCGCCCCCGAGGGCGCCGACGGCGATGCCGACGTCGTCGTCTTCAACACCTGTGCCGTCCGGGAGAACGCCGACAACAAGCTGTACGGCAACCTCGGCCACCTCGCCCCGAAGAAGGCGAGCCGTCCCGGGATGCAGATCGCGGTCGGCGGCTGCCTGGCGCAGAAGGACCGCGACACCATCGTGAAGCGGGCCCCCTGGGTCGACGTCGTCTTCGGCACGCACAACATCGGCAAGCTTCCCGTGCTGCTGGAGCGCGCCCGCGTGCAGGAGGAGGCGCAGGTCGAGATCGCCGAGTCCCTGGAGGCGTTCCCGTCCACCCTGCCCACCCGCCGCGAGAGCGCCTACGCGGCCTGGGTCTCCATCTCCGTCGGCTGCAACAACACCTGCACCTTCTGCATCGTCCCGGCGCTGCGCGGCAAGGAGAAGGACCGCCGCCCCGGCGACATCCTCGCCGAGGTCGAGGCCCTGGTCGCCGAGGGCGTCAGCGAGATCACCCTCCTCGGGCAGAACGTGAACGCGTACGGCTCCGACATCGGCGACCGCGAGGCCTTCAGCAAGCTGCTGCGCGCCTGCGGGAACATCGAGGGCCTGGAGCGCGTCCGCTTCACCTCCCCGCACCCGCGCGACTTCACCGACGACGTCATCGCCGCCATGGCCGAGACGCCGAACGCGATGCCGCAGCTGCACATGCCGCTCCAGTCCGGCTCCGACCCGGTGCTGAAGGCAATGCGCCGCTCCTACCGGCAGGAGCGCTACCTCGGGATCATCGAGAAGGTGCGGGCGGCCATCCCGCACGCGGCGATCACCACCGACATCATCGTGGGTTTCCCCAGCGAGACCGAGGAGGACTTCCAGCAGACCCTGCACGTCGTGCGCGAGGCCCGCTTCGCGCAGGCCTACACCTTCCAGTACTCCAAGCGCCCCGGGACCCCGGCCGCCGAGATGGACGGCCAGATCCCCAAGGCGGTCGTGCAGGAGCGGTACGAGCGCCTGGTCGCCCTCCAGGAGGAGATCTCCTGGGAGGAGAACAAGAAGCAGGTCGGCCGCACCCTGGAGCTGATGGTCGCCGAGGGCGAGGGCCGCAAGGACGGCACCACCCACCGCCTCTCCGGCCGCGCCCCCGACAACCGCCTCGTGCACTTCACCAAGCCCGAGCAGGAGGTTCGCCCCGGCGACGTGGTGACCGTCGAGATCACCTACGCCGCCCCGCACCACCTCCTCGCCGAGGGCGCGGTGCTGGACGTGCGCCGGACGCGTGCGGGCGACGCCTGGGAGAAGCGCAACGCCGCGGAGCAGGCCAAGCCCGTCGGCGTCATGCTGGGCCTGCCGAAGATCGGCGTGCCCGAGCCCCAGCCCGCCGTGGCGAGCGGCTGCGGCGGCGACTGACCGCAGGGCACGCTGCCGGGCGGCGGCCGGACGGGGTTACGCTGCCGATCATGCTTGTCGCCGCCGCAGTCTGCCCCTGCCCGCCGCTCCTCGTGCCGGAGGTCGCCGCGGGTGCCGCCCCCGAGCTGGACGCCGCGCGCGCCGCGTGCACGGACGCGCTGGGCGTGCTCGCCGCCGCCCGGCCCGACCGGCTCGTGGTCGTCGGCCCCGCGCCGGACGCCGGGCCCGAGACCTACCCGGCGGGCACGCGCGGTTCGTTCCGCGGCTTCGGCGTGGAACTGGACGTGCGCCTCGGCGCGGACGAGGCTCCGGACAGGTCCCCCGACGAGGCCCCCGACCAGGCATCGGGCGGTGCCTCGCGTCCCGGTCCTGCGCTGCCGTACGGGCTGGCCGTGGGCGCCTGGCTGCTGCGGCGGACCGGGTGGGCCGACGCCCCCGTCGAGGGTGTCGGCGTCGGCGAGCACCTCCCGGCCGAACGGTGTGCCGCCCTCGGCCGGGACCTCGCGACCCGGGCACCGCGGGTGGCGCTGCTGGTGCTGGGCGACGCCAGCGCGTGCCGCACGCTCAAGGCCCCCGGGTACCTGGACGAGCGGGCGGCGCCCTTCGACGCGGAGGCCGGGCGTGCCCTGGGGACGGCGGACGTGGCCGCCCTCGCGGCGCTGGACGCGGGACTGGCCCGCGAGCTGAAGGTGTCCGGGCGGGCGCCCTGGCAGGTCCTCGCGGGCGCAGCCGAGGGCACGGCCCTCACCGGCACGCTGCTGTACGAGGACGTGCCGTACGGGGTGGGATACGTGGCGGCCGCCTGGTCTTAGGGCACGGTCCGCGGGCCGGCCGCGAGGGCGGACCGGGCATGACGGCGGACGGCCACGAAGCTGATCCGCTCCGCGGCCGTCCGTCAATGTGCCGTGCACCGGCCGACGTGCCGATGACTCACCCGGCCTTGCCGAAGCCTTTCCGTCCGCGCCGAAAAGCGTCCCGTTCACGCCCGGGCGCGCGGCGGCTCAGGAAGTCGGCGGCAGGGGCCCCGCCGGAGGCGTGCCGCCGGGCGGGGTGCCCGGAGTGCCTCCGTCGTGGTCCTGGTGGGCGAGGCGGTCCCGGGCGCCCTTGGCCTTCTCCGTACCCGTCTGGATCCGGTCGCTGTACTTGCCCTTGGTCCTCTCGTCGACGGTCTTCGCCACCTTGTCGAGACCGCGGTCGATCTTGTCGCCGTGCTGCTGCGCGAGGTCGGAGACCTTGCCCTTAGCCGGCCCCAGCCTGGCCTTCAAGTTGTCCAGCAGACCCATGGTTCGCCTTCCCTCACGGGGCGGTCAGGTGCGGGCGCCCTTGTCGGCCTCGTTGTCGACGGCCTCCCCCGCGGACTGCTGCTTGGGGATCCCGACGCTCTCGGAGTCGGCGGCCTCCGCCGGTTCCGGCACCGCCGCCGCCGTCTCCTCGGCACCGGCGACGGCTGATCCCTTCGCCTCGGCCGCGTCCTCGTCCGCCGCGCTCCCGGGAGCCGGTGTCTCGGCCCGCGTCTCGGCGGCCGACGCCTCCTCCGTGGCCTTCGACCTCCGAAAGAGCCGTGCAAAAACGCCCATATCAACTCCATACGTTACTCGTGCGGGCGAAATCCCGCGGCATCCGGTGCGTCCGTTCGCGCGGTCGCGACAGGCGCCCCGTGCGCCGGGGGTGAGAACCCCGCAACGGGCAACGAGCCCCGTCGCGCACCGTCACGTAACTCGTTCGAGGGCAGGGTCCGAGGTTTGGGAGACTGGGGCGGTGAGCAGCGCACCCCCCGCCCCCCGCGTCATCGCCGTCGTCGGTCCCACCGCGGCCGGAAAGTCCGATCTGGGCGTCTTCCTGGCCGAGCGACTCGGCGGCGAGGTCGTCAACGCCGATTCCATGCAGTTGTACCGAGGGATGGACATCGGCACCGCCAAGCTGACGCCCGAGGAGCGCGGCGGAGTCCCGCACCACCTGCTCGACATCTGGGACGTGACCGTCACGGCCTCGGTCGCCGAGTACCAGCGCCTCGCGCGGGAGCGGATCGACGCGCTGCTCGCCGCGGGACGCTGGCCGATCCTGGTCGGCGGCTCCGGGCTCTACGTCCGCGGCGCCGTCGACAACCTGGAGTTCCCCGGCACCGACCCCGAGGTCAGGGCCCGGCTGGAGGAGGAGCTCGCGCTGCGCGGCTCGGGGGCGCTGCACGCGCGCCTGGCCGCCGCCGACCCCGGGGCCGCACGGGCGATCCTGCCGAGCAACGGGCGCCGGATCGTCCGGGCGCTGGAGGTGATCGAGATCACCGGCAAGCCGTTCACCGCCAACCTCCCCGGCCACGACTCGGTCTACGACACCGTGCAGATCGGCGTCGACGTGGCCCGCCCCGAACTGGACGAGCGCATCGCGCGCCGCGTCGACCGGATGTGGGACACCGGTCTGGTCGACGAGGTGCGCGCACTGGAGGCGCACGGGCTGCGCGAGGGGCGTACGGCCTCGCGCGCGCTGGGCTACCAGCAGGTGCTCGCGGCGCTCGCCGGCGAGTGCACGCTGGACGAGGCGCGGACCGAGACCGTCCGCGCCACCAAGCGCTTCGCGCGCCGTCAGGATTCGTGGTTCAGGCGCGATCCGCGGGTGCACTGGCTGAGTGGGGCTGTGGCGGATCGCACGGAACTTCCGCGGCTCGCGCTGTCGTTGGTCGAACGACCGGTTACAGCCTGATCACGTGATGGCATCGGGACGCCCCGGCCGTCATCGCGGCCTTCGGCGCCGTGCCATCATCGAGCTTCGATCGACCGAGTGAGTCCTAGTTGGGAGGGCGCGTGGCGATGGAGGCCGGCCCTCGTGACACCGCACCGAGCACCGAGCACGGCGCCGCCGACCCCGGCGACGCGGAGCCGGACGGAGCCCGCCTGAGCCCCGACGGTCCCGACGAGACGCCGGACGGTGTGGCCGCCGACGGCCCCGAGCCCGACGAGATGTACGGGGACGAGGTCGAGGTGGAGCTGCGACCGCAGCGGCGCCTGCGGATCTGGCAGCTCGCACCCATCGTGTGCCTGGCCTCGCTCGGCTCCCTGATGTTCGCCTTCCCGCTCGCCTTCGACTTCGGCGACAGCGGGGCCGTGATCGCGATGCTGGGGCTGCTGATCTGCTCCTGCGCGGCCGGCTGGGGCATGATGGCCGCCCGCCGGGTCGGCCACACCTGGCCGGGTCTGCCGCAGCGCGGTTCGGGCCGCCGCGCCGACTGGCGCGTGATCCTCGCCTACGTCCTCGCCGTCGCCGCCGTCGTCGTCCTGGCCGTGTGGCGGGTGGCCCGCCTGCGCGGCTGACACCCCGGGCGCCGCGGGACCACGCCGCGGACCTGCGCCGGTGCCGGTGAGCGGCCCTGCCGTCCCGAGGGCTGGAGCGCTCGTCGTCGTGTCGGGGGTAAGCCGTACGATCGAGGAATGAGCACGCGGATCGCCTTCCTCAAGGGTCACGGCACCGAGAACGACTTCGTGATCGTCCCGGACCCCGAGAACGCCGTCGACCTGCCGCCCGCCGCCGTCGCCGCCCTGTGCGACCGCCGCGCGGGCATCGGCGGCGACGGACTGCTGCACGTGGTGCGGTCCGCGGCGCACCCCGAGGCCAAGGGCATGGCGGCCGAGGCGGAGTGGTTCATGGACTACCGCAACGGTGACGGCTCGGTCGCCGAGATGTGCGGCAACGGCGTACGGGTCTTCGCGCGCTACCTCCAGCACGCCGGCCACGTCACCGCGGGCGACCTCGCCGTCGCCACCCGCGGCGGCGTCAAGCGGGTGCACCTGGCCAAGAACGGTGACGTCACCGTCGGCATGGGCCGGGCGCTGCTCCCCGAGGGCGACGTCGAGGTGAGCGTCGGCGAGCGCAGCTGGCCCGCGCGGAACGTGAACATGGGCAATCCGCACGCCGTGGCCTTCGTCGCCGACCTGGACCACGCGGGCGACCTGTACGACGCGCCGCCGTTCCGGCCGGCCGCGGCCTACCCGGACGGGGTGAACGTGGAGTTCGTGGTCGACCGGGGCACCCGCCACGTGGCGATGCGCGTGCACGAGCGCGGCTCCGGGGAGACCCGCTCCTGCGGCACCGGCGCGTGCGCCGTCGCCGTCGCCACCGCCCGCAGGGACGGCGCCGACCCGGCGGTCACCGGCACCCCGGTGACGTACACCGTCGACGTGCCCGGCGGCACCCTGGTGATCACCGAGCGGCCCGACGGCGAGATCGAGATGACCGGCCCCGCGGTCATCGTGGCCGAGGGCGAGATCGACGCGACGTGGCTGGAGGAGGTCCTGAACTGAACCACAGCCCGGTCCATGACACTCAGTGCGAAAACGTAAACCCTCGGGCCTTCGCTCGAATGGGTGATCCGTTTCACGCTCGGCGAGAGGCGGTCAGCGGTACGTGATGGGCTCGATAGCATCAAGCACCGGCCCGGACGGGGGATCGATGCCATCCCCTGAGCCGTGTCCGCCCTGGGGCACCCCGTCCGCCGGTCCGTGCAGCCGGAGGTGCCCATGAATGCGGAGGCCGTGAATCCCGCGAGCCCAGGCCCTGTGACGCCGCCGGCCGCCGGCGCCGCCACCCCGGCGGCACCCCGCAGGAAGGCCCGCGCGCGGATCGACCTGCGCCGGCTGGGCCGCGCCG
>NZ_WWHX01000265.1 GCF_009862125.1 Streptomyces sp. SID5910 | reverse complement strand
GTCGGCCCAGACGCACCGTCTCTCTCAGCCGACCTGATCCAAACGACAGACCCTAGCCGCACGCCACCGGCCGTGCGGGGGCCGGGCCGGAGCCGATTGCTCCGTCGGCGGCCGGGAAGACGGAACCCCGTGCACCCCCACATCGAGGACTACGCGCTCATCGGCGACCAGCAGACCGCGGCCCTGGTCGGCACGGACGGCTCCGTGGACTGGCTGTGCCTGCCCCGCTTTGACTCCGCCGCCTGCTTCGCCAGGCTGCTCGGCGACGAGGAGAACGGCCACTGGCGCATCGCCCCCGTGGGCGCCGAGCGCTGCACCCGGCGCGCCTACCGCTCCGACACCCTCGTCCTCGACACCGAGTGGGAGACCGACGACGGCGCCGTCCGGGTCACCGACTTCATGCCCCAGCGCGACCGCGCCCCCGACCTGGTGCGCGTCGTGGAGGGCCTGCGCGGAGAGGTCACCGTGCACAGCGCGCTGCGGCTCCGCTTCGACTACGGCTCGATCGTGCCGTGGATGCGCCGGTCCGACGGCCACCGGGTGGCCGTCGCCGGACCGGACTCCGCGTGGCTGCGCAGCGAGCCCGAGGTGCACAGCTGGGGGCAGGACTTCGGGACGCACGCGGAGTTCACGGTCGCCGAGGGCGAGAAGGTCGCGTTCGTCCTCACCTGGCACCCCTCGCACGAGCCGCGCCCGCCGCTGATCGACCCGTACGAGGCGCTGGAGCACAGCGTCGAGGACTGGCGTGCCTGGGCCGCCCACTGCCGCTACGACGGTCCCCACCGGGACGCCGTGGTGCGCTCCCTGATCACGCTGAAGGCACTCACCTACCGGCCGACCGGCGGCATCGTGGCCGCCGCCACCACCTCGCTGCCCGAGGAACCGGGCGGCGTCCGCAACTGGGACTACCGCTTCTGCTGGCTGCGCGACTCCACGCTCACCCTGGGCGCCCTGCTGTCGGCGGGCTATCTGGCGGAGGCCGAGGCCTGGCGCGACTGGCTGCTGCGCGCGGTCGCGGGCAACCCGGCCGACCTCCAGATCATGTACGGCCTGGCCGGCGAGCGGCGGCTGCCCGAGTTCGAACTGCCGTGGCTGTCCGGCTTCGCCGGGTCGACGCCCGTACGGGTCGGCAACGACGCCGTGAACCAGCTCCAGCTCGACGTGTACGGCGAGGTCATGGACTCCCTGTCGCTGGCCCGGCTGGCCGGCATGCACCCGCAGCCGCAGATGTGGGAGCTCCAGTGCGCGCTGATGGACTTCCTGACCACGGTCTGGCGGCAGCCGGACGAGGGACTGTGGGAGGTGCGCGGCGAGCGCCGGCAGTTCGTGCACTCGAAGGTGATGACCTGGGTCGCCCTCGACCGGGCGGTGCGCACCCTGGAGGACCACCCGGAGCTGGGCGGCGGCGACCTGGCCGGCTGGCGCGCGCTGCGCGAGGAGGTGCACCGGGAGGTGTGCGAGAAGGGCTACGACCCGGAGCGCAACACCTTCACCCAGTCCTACGGCTCGGCCGAGCTGGACGCCGCGCTGCTGCTCATCCCGCGCGTGGGCTTCCTGCCCGCGGACGATCCCCGCGTCGTCGGCACCGTCGAGGCGATCGGCAAGGAGCTGACCCGGGACGGCCTGGTGCGCCGCTACAGCACCGAGGGCCCGCCCGTGGACGGCCTGCCCGGCGGCGAGGGCACGTTCCTGGTGTGCTCGTTCTGGTACGCGGACGCCCTGCACGCGACCGGCCGGACCGAGGAGGCCCGGGAACTGTTCGAGCGGCTGGTGCGGCTCGCCAACGACGTGGGGCTGCTGGCCGAGGAGTACGACCCGGTGGCGGGTCACCAGCTCGGGAACTTCCCGCAGGCGTTCAGCCACATCGGCCTGGTGAACACCGCCCTCGCCCTGTTCCGCGACGAGGGGGCAGGATAGGGCCATGGATCTTGGACTGAAGGACCGGGTGTACGTCGTCACCGGAGCCACCCGCGGCCTGGGCAACGCCGCCGCGCGCGAGCTGGTCGCCGACGGCGCGAAGGTGATCGTCACGGGGCGGGACGAGAAGAGCGCCGCCGACGCCGCGTCCGCGCTGAGCCCCGACGCGGTGGCCGCCGTGGGCGTGGCCGCCGACAACGCCGACCCCGGGGCCGCCGCCCGGCTGGTCGAGACGGCCCGTGAGCGCTTCGGGCGCTTCGACGGCGTGCTGATCAGTGTGGGCGGACCGCCGCCCGGCTTCGTCGCCGACAACACCGACGAGCAGTGGCAGGCCGCGTTCGAGTCGGTGTTCCTCGGTGCGGTGCGGCTGGCGCGCACGGCGGCCGCCGAGCTGGAGGACGGCGGTGTCATCGGCTTCGTGCTGTCGGGTTCGGTGTACGAGCCGATCCCGGGCCTGACCATCTCCAACGGCCTGCGGCCGGGCCTGGCGGGCTTCGCGAAGTCCCTCGCCGACGAGCTGGGCCCGCGCGGCATCCGCGTCGTCGGCCTGCTGCCGGGCCGCATCGACACCGACCGGGTGCGCGAGCTGGACGCCCTGTCCGCCGACCCGGAGGCGACCAGGGCGGCGAGCGAGTCCCGCATCCCGCTGCGCCGCTACGGCACCCCGGAGGAGTTCGGCCGTACGGCGGCGTTCCTGCTGTCCCCCGCGGCGTCGTACGTGACGGGCGTGATGCTGCCGGTGGACGGCGGCGGCCGGCACGGCTTCTAGTCCACCGGCAGGCAGAGGCCCGGCGTCACCGGGCGGGCGGGGCCCGGTACGTGGGCGCGGTGCGTGGTTCCGGGTCGGGGTCAGCTGACCCGTTCGGCGTGGTGCTTGACGCCGTGGAGGCGTACCTCCGCCGGGAGGGCGGCCAGGCCCGCCGAGTCGCGGGCGTGGGTGAGGGCGCGCGTGGTGAGGTCGTCCAGCGCGCTGCCGGGGTCCACGTGCGGCGCCAGCAGCAGCCGGACCCGGGCGCGTGGGGCGTCGCGCCGCCCGGTGAGCCGGACCTTGGCCCGCTCGACCCCGTCCACCCGGTCCGTCTCCTCGGCGAGGACGCCCTCCAGGGCCCGGCCGCGCAGCGCCGCGCCCTCGCCGTCGCCGGTGTCGACGAGGACCTCGGAGAGCCGGCGGCGGCGCAGCACCGCGACCAGCCACCACAGGGCGAGCAGCAGCAGGACGGCGAGCGCGGCGATGACGACCGGCCACCACCAGCCGGCGTCCCGCCAGCGGGTCCGCTCGGCCTGCGTGAGCAGCACGTCGTGCGGCCCCTGGTGCACCCACCAGGAGGGGGGCGACACGTCGAACGACACCGCGAGCACGGCGCCGCCCACGGCGATCAGCACCAGGCCCACGAGCGCCAGCAGCACCCGGTCGACGGTCCTGAGCACGGTCCTCACCCCTTCCGTCCCGGCCGCGCCACCCGGACCGACACGGCGGGCGGCCGGGCCAGCCCCAGCCCCCGCACCGTGTCGTCGAGCACGCCGTCGAGATCGGCTCGTACGTCGTCCAGTTCCCTGAAGTGGGCGAGCGCGCGCACCCGGGCCTTCCTGCGGCGCATCTTCACGCGCGCCGACTGCACGCCGGCGACCTCCACGGCCCGGTCGCGCAGCACCGCGGACGCGGCGTCCCGGTGCAGTCCCGCGCGGACGTCCGGATGGCCGCGCCGCATCGGCAGGATCCTGCGCAGGCCGGGCGTGAGCGCCAGCACGAGCAGCCAGAGCCCGAGGGCGGCGGCGACGCCGGCACCGACCCGCACCCAGGTGTCGTCGAGGGGCCGTTCCGCGAGCTGCCGGGCCAGGTCGCGGCGCCAGCCGAGGGCGGAGCGGCCGGCGCGGACGGCGACGACGTCGTAGAGGAAGGCACCCGCGGCGACCAGGAGCAGCAGGGCGACGATGCCCGCGGGGACGCGGCGCGCCGACCAGAAGCGGCCGCGCGGGCCCTGCTCGCCCTCCGCCGGGGTTTCCGGCGGGGGCCCGGTGTCGTCCGGCTTCTCCAGTACGGGCAGGCGCTCCGTGCTGCCCTCGGTGCCCTGCGGTTCGCTCATCGCGTCCTCCGCTGTCGGGCGCCGTACTCCGCCGCCAGGTGCAGCCGCTCCACCTGGACGCCGACGTCCGGCACCGCCATACCCGCCAACCCGCGTACCCGCTGGACGACTTGGTGACGCACCTGTCCGCAGCGGGCGCCGATGTCGCACGGGTAGTCGAGCTCCACGTGGACGCGTACGCGGGCGATGTCGTGGTGGACGACGACGGTGGCGTGCGGGCGTTCGGCGTCCGGATGGAGTACGCCGACCGCCTCGCGCGCCGCCTGGGCGGCGATCTTGGCGACGACCCGGTCGGCGATCCGCGTGGCGCCGCGTTCGCCCGCGGGAACCGGTGTCATGGCTTCGCGGACCTCACCGGCTCCCTCGCTCACGCCGGTCACCGCCGCCGGTCGTCACGGGCGCGGAACAGGTCGCCGAGCTCCATGTCCCCTTCCAGGAACCGGCCGGCGACGAACCCGACGGCGCCCAGGGCCGCCACCAACAGGAAGGCGCCGAAGCCGCCGAAGTACCCGGCGAATCCCAACGCCATCCCGGCGATCATGCCGATCACCGCCATGCTCATGGTGCGCTCCCCTCAGTCCGTCGTCCCGTCACCTGATCCGCGGCTCGTCCTGCTCCTCGTCCTCCTCGTCCGGCAGCTTCACGTCGCTGACCGCGATGTTGACCTCGACGACCTCCAGGCCGGTCATCCGCTCCACCGCCGCCACCACGTTCTCCCGTACATCGCGGGCCACGTCGCTGATCGACACGCCGTACTCGACGACGATCTCCAGATCGAGGGCGGTCTGCTTCTCGCCGACCTCGGCCTTCACGCCGCGCGTCACCGACTTCCCGCCGCCGGGCACCCGGTCCCGGACGGCGCCGAAGGTACGTGCCATGCCGCTGCCCAGGGCGTGCACACCCGAGACATCGCGTGCCGCCATTCCGGTGATCTTCTCCACGACGCCGTCGGCGATGGTGGTCTTGCCGCGGGTACCGGGGTCGCCGCCTCCGCGCCGTACGCCCTGCGCCCTGCCGGTCTCCGACGTGTCCTTCTCGGTCAAGTCGCTCATGTCCCCACATCCCTTCGGTCGTCCTTCTTTCCCACCGTAAGCACGGTGACGCGATCGCGCGCCGGGGATGCGGCAGGCTGAAGGAATGACAACGCCTGATCGGTGGACGCGGACGGTACGGGAGCAGCTGGGGCTCGGCAGGCTGCTGCCGCTGGGCGGGCCGCGGGACGGCGCGTGGGTCGCCGAACGCGCGGCACGGGACGCGCTGCTGGCCGCGGCCCGGAACGTGCCGGGCGTACGGCCCGGACGCCTGCGCATCGCCCTCGCCGCCCCGCAGGAGACTTCGGAGCCGGTCGTGCCGGCGCCGCCCAGCGCGCTGCCGCCCGGCGCGCTGCGAGTGACGGCCGACTTCGCGGCGTCGGCGGCCGAGCCCCTTCCGGCCTCGGCGGCCCGCCTGCGCACGGCCCTGACGGAGGCGGCGACACGCCGCATCGGCCTGACGGTGACGGAGGTGGACCTACGAGCGACGGAACTGCTGGACGCACCACCGGAGCGGCAGGAGGCGCCCGAGGCCGGGTCGGAACCCGGGCCGGTGACGGTGCCGGAGCCGGGGCCGGGCAAGGCGGCCCTGGACGCCCCTGCGGGCGAGGGCGCGGCGGACGACACCGACGAGGGCCGGGCGGCGGGTGCCGCGCTCACGGTGCCCGGTGTGCGGGAACTGACCCGCACGCTGGGCCGTCCGGTGACCATCACGAAGCGGGACCCCGGCCAGGAGGCCGCCCTGCCGCACCGCCATGTCCGGGTGGAGCTGGCGGTCGACGCGGACCGGACGACCGCGGAGGTGGCCCGGCAGGTGAGGGCGGCAGTGGCCGAGTCCCTGCCGGACCACCCCACGGTGGCCGTACTGGTGACGGCGATCGACTGAGCACACGGACGGACCAAGCCGGGCGACGCCGGGCGGGGCGGCATCCCGGGCGGGCGGTACCCCGGGCGGGGCGGCACCCCGGGCGACGCCGGGACACGGACGGAACGAGCCGCGCGGCGCCGAGCGGGTGGCGTGC
>NZ_WWHX01000025.1 GCF_009862125.1 Streptomyces sp. SID5910 | reverse complement strand
CCCTGATCGCGCTGCCCGTGCAGTGGACGCACCCCGGCCCGCCGGCCGGTCCGGCCGCTCCGCCGGCCCCGCCCCCGGCAGAGCGATCGCCGTCGCCGTCTCCGTCGCAGTCCGCCTCGTCGCCGCCGCCGGCGCCGTCCGCGTCGGCTTCGTCCGCGCCCACCCCGGCCGTCACGCCGTCCGGCGCTCCGTCCCGGGAGCCGCAGCAGGGGCCGGGCCGGGCGGTGCCCAGTACGTCCGCCCCCACCGTGCCCACCGTCGCCGCGGGCACCCCGCCGGCCGGCGAGGCGTCCGGGCCGGCGACGTCGGCCCCGTCCGGGGCCGGTCCGACGGCACGCCCGAGCACCACGGCCACGTCACGGGAGTGAGGCCGCGCGGGAGGGCCGCTGGGACAATCGGACGATGATCTATCACGTCGTACCGCTCGCCGACTGGGAGGCCGATCCCGGCCGGCCGTACGCGCCCGCGTCGCTCGCCGAGGACGGATTCGTCCACTGCTCCCCGGACGAGGGGACGACCCTCGCCGTCGCCGACGCCTTCTACCGCACCGCGCCCCGGCCCCTGCTCGCCCTGGTCGTCGACGAGAAGCGGCTCAGCGCGCCGTGCGTGTGGGAGGCGGCCGATCCGGCCCCGCCGCCCGGGGTGCCCGAAGGCACCCTGTTCCCGCACGTGTTCGGCCCGGTCGACCGGGACGCCGTCGAGCGGGTCCTGGAGGTCCGGTGGGACGACGAGGGCCGGGCGGCCGGTCTGGCCGCCGCCGGCTGACGCCGGGGCCCTCGTCCGTCCCGCGTTCCGCCGCCGCTCAGACGGCCGGCGGCGTGGTGCCGCCGAGCAGCGCCGACGCGGTCTGCACCGGTGAGGCGGCGGGCGCGGGCGCGGGCTCGGCCTCGGCCTCGGGGTCGGGGTGGCAGGTGAAGCCGAGCCGGGCCATGGCCCGGGTGACCTCGCCGCCGGTGAAGTCGCGGCGGTCCTGACGGGTGATGACCGCGCCCACCTGCTTGACGGGGTAGCGGCGGCGGCCGATGGTCACGGACTCACCCGTGATGGGCTCGGGCGTGATGCCCTTCATCGAGCTGAGCACCCCGTCCTTGGTCAGGTCGAACGGGTACCGGGCGATGACGCAGCGCATGATGCCTCACAGGGGGAAGAGAGGGAATCGGAAGGGCTTCGCGGGACTTCGGAGGAGCCGGCAGGTGCCGGACTAGGCCGCCGATTCGCCGCTCGACTGCCGCCGCGGCCTGCGCCGGGGCGCCTCACCGGCGGACCGCCCCTGGGCGGAGCCGGCCTGCGCGGACCGGCCCTGTGCGGACCGCCCCTGTCCCGAGCGGCCCTGACCGGTGCCGCCGCCCTGCGCGGTACGGCCGGCGGCGCCGCCGCGGCCACGGCGGCCACGGGACGAGGAACCCCCGGACGCGGCACGTCGGGGACGCTCCACGACCGGCACGGCGATGACGACGGGGACACCGGACGGCGCCTGCGCGCCGGTGATCCGGGTCAGCTCCTCCTCGCCCGAGCGGACCGGGGTGATCTGCGGGGTGATGCCGGCCGCCGACATCAGCCGGCTGATGTCACGCCGCTGGTCGGGGGTGACCAGGGTGACGACGCTGCCGGACTCGCCCGCGCGGGCGGTACGGCCGCCACGGTGCAGGTAGTCCTTGTGGTCGGTGGGCGGGTCCACGTTGACGACCAGGTCGAGGTTGTCGACGTGGATGCCGCGGGCCGCGACGTTGGTCGCCACCAGCGCCGTGACGTGGCCGTCCTTGAACTGGGCGAGGGTCCGCGTGCGCTGCGGCTGGGACTTGCCGCCGTGCAGGCCCGCCGCGCGGACGCCGCTGTTCAGCAGGTGCTTCACCAGCCGGTCCACGGCGTGCTTGGTGTCCAGGAACATGATGACCCGGCCGTCGCGCGCCGCGATCTCGGTGGTGGTGCGGTGCTTGTCCGTGTCGTGCACGTGCAGCACGTGGTGCTCCATCGTGGTGACGGCGCCGGCCGACGGGTCGACGGAGTGGACCACGGGGTCGGTCAGGTAGCGCTTCACCAGCCGGTCGACGTTGCGGTCGAGGGTGGCCGAGAAGAGCAGCCGCTGCCCGTCGGGGCGTACCTGGTCGAGCAGGGCGGTGACCTGGGGCATGAAGCCCATGTCGGTCATCTGGTCGGCCTCGTCCAGGACGGTGATCTCGACGTCGTCGAGGCGGCAGTCGCCCCGGTCGATGAGGTCCTTGAGACGTCCGGGCGTCGCGACGAGGACCTCGGCCCCCGCACGCAGGGCACCGGCCTGCTTGCCGATCGACATGCCGCCGACGACGGTGGCCGACCGCAGGCCCACGGCGCGGGCGTACGGGGTGAGCGCGTCGGTGACCTGCTGGGCGAGCTCGCGGGTGGGGACGAGGACGAGGGCGAGCGGCTGCCGCGGCTCGGCACGGCGTCCCGCCGTACGGGCCAGCAGGGCGAGGCCGAACGCGAGGGTCTTGCCCGAGCCGGTGCGGCCGCGGCCGAGCACGTCACGGCCGGCCAGGGAGTTGGGCAGGGTCGCCGCCTGGATCGGGAACGGCTCGGTCACGCCCTCGCGGCCGAGCGCGGCCAGCAGGGCCGGCGGCATCTCGAGGTCGGCGAACGCCTCCACGGCGGGCAGCGCCGGGGTGATCGTCTTCGGCAGCGCGAACTCGCCCTGGGGGGCGGCGGGCCGGCGCGAGGAGCCCTGGGGGCGGCGCGGGCCGCCGGAGCGCCCGGAGCCTCCGCCGCGGGAGCGGAAGGAGCGGTTGTTCGTTCGTGTGGGGTTCATGCGGAACCTTCCTTGATACGGCACGTATCAAGGGAGTCCCGCAGCGACGGAGCAGCGCAGGGAATCGCAAGAACGAGCCGGCCCCGGTCGACTTCGGCGAGGTGCGCCGTGCGAACCGAGAGAAACGGGTGAATCGAGAAAAGCGAGAAATATGAGACGACGGCGGAATTCAGGGGGTGGGACGACCGAGTGAATTCGGTATCGCATCCTGAAACGCCGCGAGCTGGGGCCCGCACCCCTTGAGGTGCGGGCCCCAGCTGCGAAGTGTGCGTGAGCGTCAGGCGGGGGTGATGTTCTCGGCCGTCGGGCCCTTCTGGCCCTGCGCCACGTCGAACGACACCTTCTGGCCTTCCAGCAGCTCGCGGAAGCCCTGGGCGTTGATGTTCGAGTAGTGGGCGAAAACGTCGGGGCCGCCGCCGTCCTGCTCGATGAAGCCGAAGCCCTTTTCGGCGTTGAACCACTTCACGGT
>NZ_WWHX01000264.1 GCF_009862125.1 Streptomyces sp. SID5910 | reverse complement strand
GGCCCCGGCGCTGGCGGCGGCGGGCGGCCGGCTGCTGCACGCGGGCAACGGCACGGCTCTGGCCGGGCTGTTCACGGCGGGCGGCTGGTCCCACCCCGGCGGCGGGCTGCCGCACGCGGGCATGTCGGGCGCGCTGGTCGCCGGACTCGTCGTGGAGGGGCCGGACTTCCGGGGCTCGCAGTGACACCGGGGTGACCGGTGGGCCCGTGACCGGGCCCGGGCGCCGTCAGAAGCGGTACTGCTCGTCGTATCCCTGACTCTGGCCCTGCGTCTGGCCGTTGCCCTGGTACGGGTAGGGCTGCTCCGGCGGGAGTTCGCCGCCGTAGGGATCGTCGGCGGTGCGCTGCTGCGGCACCCAGACCCCGCCGGCCGGGGTCTCGCCGCCGTAGCCGCCGGGTGTGCCGGCGGTGTACTGGCCCTGCCCGTAGCCCTGCTGGTCGTACTGCGCCCCGCCGGTGGTGTCGTAGCCGCCGGTGTCGTACGACCCGCCGCCGTAGGTGTGGGTGCCGATATACGGGTCGGAGTAGGCGGCGTACTGCTGCTGCTGGCCGGTGTCGTAGTCGTAGGACTGCTGGCCGTAGCCGGAGTAGTCGTAGGCGTAGGACTGGTCGGAGCTCTGCGCGGCCGCCGTCTGCTGGTCCTGGCCGTAGCCGGACCCGGACCCGTCGCCGTACACGCCGTACGAGCCGGTGTCGTCCGGCATGGGCTGCGGCGCGTAGACGGCGGTGGTCTCGGCGGGGCGGGCCGGGGTGAAGACGTCGTCCCGGTCGTAGTCGTCGTGGCCGAAGGAGTGGCCGTCGCCCTGGGCGCGGTCCTCATGGGTGCCGAGGCCGGTGTCGGCCTCCAGACCGGAGACCTCCAACGTCGGTTCCTGGCGGCCGCGTTCGGGGCGGCGGCGCTTGCTGCCCACGAGGCCCGCCGGGGCGTTGACCGCCCAGCCGGCCTCGAAGCCGCGGCGGAACGACAGGGTGACGTAGGTCTGTCCGACCGCGAAGGCCGCGGCGCCCGCTCCGATGACGAGCACGTTGGACATCAGCACACCGGCCACGACGCAGGCGAAGCCGCCGAAGGCGAGCAGCCGCCAGCGCAGCCGCGCCTTGTACTGCAGCAGCACCTCACCCAGCAGCCACAGCGCGACGATGCCGAACGCGATGTAGAGGACCGTCCAGCCCATGTACGCCCCTCTCCCAGTGGCCGCTACGCAGTGTGTCGCAAATACGTGCGGCCGGTCTAGGCCCGCGGGGGGTGGTGCAGGCCCAGGTTCTCGTAGATTTCCAGCGTCGCCGTGGAGTTGTTCAGCGTGATGAAGTGCAGTCCGGGCACACCCTCGGCCAGCAGCCGCGCGCAGAACTCCGTGGCGAACTCGATGCCAATGGAGCGTACAGCCGCCGGATCGTCCTGTGCCGCGAGGATCCGCTCTTTCAGCTCGGCCGGGAAGGAGGCGTTGCTGAGTTTCGGCAACCTCTCCAGCATCTTCACACTGGTCACCGGCATGACCTCGGGGATGACCGGGGTCTCGCAGCCGGCCGCGGCGACCCGGTCGCGCAGGCGCAGGTAGGACTCGGGCTGGAAGAACATCTGCGTGATCGCGTAGTCGGCGCCGGCCCGGCACTTGTCGACGAAGTGCGTCACGTCGGTGTCCCAGTCCGCGGAGCGCGGATGCATCTCCGGGAAGGCCGCCACGCCGACGCAGAAGTCACCCGACTCCTTGATCAGCCTGACCAGCTCGGCGGCGTACGTGAGGCCCTCGGGGTGCGAGACCCAGTCGGCCGTCGGGTCGCCGGGCGGGTCGCCGCGCACGGCCAGCATGTTGCGGATCCCCGCGTCGGCGTACTGGCCGATGATGTTGCGCAGCTCCGCGACGGAGTGGTTGACCGCGGTGAGGTGGGCGACCGGGGTCAGGGTCGTGTCGGCGACGATCTGCTCGGTCTCCTTGACCGTGCCCGCGCGGGTGGAGCCGCCCGCGCCGTAGGTCACGGAGACGAAGTCGGGGGCGACCGCCTCGACCCTCCTGAGCGCGCTCCACAGGTTCCTCTCGCCCTTGGGCGTCTTCGGCGCCGAGAACTCGAACGAGTACGTCGTCTTGCCGGCGGCGAGGATGTCACGCACGGTGCGTGCGCGATCAGTCCTGGTGGATGCGGTTCCGAGGGCCATACGGGCAGGTTAGCCAGGGAGCGGCGGCCCCCCAACCGGATGCGGGATATTTGTCCGGATTGTCGACTTGTTGTCCATCCCTTGGACACATGCCGCCGGCAACCGCACCGGACGCGCCGACCGGCGCTAGTCCTGCCGCAGGCGCTTGGCGAACTCGGCCGCCGCGGCGCCGGGGTCGTCCGCCGCCGTGATGGCGCGGACGACGACGACCCGGCGGGCGCCCGCCTCCAGCACCTCGTCGAGGTTGCCGAGGTCGATGCCGCCGATGGCGAACCAGGGGCGGTCGGTGCCCAGGGACGCGGTGTACCGGACCAGGTCGAGGCCGGGCGCGTGGCGGCCGGGCTTGGTGGGGGTGGGCCAGCACGGGCCGGTGCAGAAGTAGTCCACGCCCTCCTGGGCGGCGGCCGCGGCGGCCTCCGACTCGGCGTGGGTGGAGCGGCCGACGAGGACGTCGTCGCCGAGGACCGCCCGGGCAGCGGGCACCGGGAGGTCGCCCTGGCCGAGGTGCAGCACGTCGGCGCCGGCGGCGTGGGCGACGTCCGCCCGGTCGTTGACCGCGAGGAGCTTGCCGTGGCGGGCGCAGGCGTCGGCGAAGACCTCCAGGTGCTCCAGTTCCTCGGCGGCCTCCATGCCCTTGTCGCGCAGCTGCACGATGTCGACGCCGCCGGCCAGCACCGCGTCCAGGAACGCGGGCAGGTCGCCCTGGGTCCTGCGGGCGTCCGTGCACAGGTAGAGCCGGGCGTCGGCGAGCCGGGCGCGTGCGGTGGCGGCGGTCTCGGACATGCGTGTGTCCCCCCAAGTCGGTGACGTACGGGCGGCGGCGCGTGGCGTCACGGCCGCCGCCGGTGGCGTACGGGCCGCGGGTGCCGCGGCCCGTACCCCGGGCGGTGTGTCAGGTCAGACGGCGAGCGCCTGGGCGCGGCGCTTCACCTCCGTGCCGCGATTCTCGCTCAGCGCCTGCGCGGGCGTGCCGGGCAGGGTCGGGTCGGGCGTGAAGAGCCACTCGAGCATCTCCTCGACCGTGAAGCCGTCGTCCCGCAGCAGGGTCAGGGTCCCGACCAGGCCCTTGACGACCTTGTCCTCGTCGATGAAGGCCGCCGGGATGTGCAGCGCGCGGTTCTCGCCACGGCGTACGGCGATGAGCTGGCCTTCCTTGATCAGCTGCCGCACACGGGTCACCTCGACGCCGAGCATCTCGGCGATGTCGGGGACGGTGAGCCAGGCGGGTACGAGAGCATCGATCTTTGCGTCAATCTCGGTCACGTCTCAAGCCTGCCATCTGCCACTGACAGTCGGAAGCCGGACCCGTCCCAACCCGCCGACGGCGGACCGTGCCGCACGCCCGCGGGGGACTACGCCGTCGCCGCCTTGAGCGGGCGGGCGGGGTCGGCGAGCAGCCGCGGGTCCATCCGCGCGCCCGCCTCGATCAGGCGCCTGCCCTGGGCCAGGTCCCGGGGGCGGCCCACCGCCAGCAGGGCGATCAGCCGCCCCTCGCGCAGCCAGCAGACCGTCCAGGCGGGTCCTGCGGGGTCGCCGCGCCACAGGGTGGTGTCGGCGGACGTGTGGTGCCCTGCGTACTGGACGAACCGGCCGAACTGCTCGGACCAGAAGTACGGCACCGGGTCGTAGACCGGCGGGGCCTCGCCGCTGGTGGCGCCGACGATGTCCGCGGCGACCGTGCGGGGGCCCTGGAGTGCGTTGTCCCAGTGGTGGACGAGCAGGCGCTCCCCGTAGCGGCCGGAGGGGAAGGAGGCGCAGTCGCCGACCGCGTGGACGTCGGGCACGGAGGTGCGCAGGCGGTCGTCGGCCAGGACCTCGCCGTACGGGCCGAGCTCGATGCCGGAGCCGGCGAGCCAGGCGGTGGCGGGCCGGGCGCCGATGCCGACGACGACGGCGCCGGCGGGCAGCCGCGACCCGTCGTCGAGGACGACGTGACCGGGCTCGACGCGCTCCACGCGCGCGTGGGTGCGCAGGTCGGCGCCCGCGGCGGCGTACCAGGCGGTCATGGGGGCGGCGACCTCGGCGGGCAGCGCACCGGCGAGCGGCCGGTCGGCGGCCTCCACGACGGTCACCGCGCAGCCCGCCTCGCGCGCGGCGGTGGCGAACTCGGCGCCGATCCAGCCCGCGCCGACGACCACGATGTCGTGCTGCCGGGCGAGCACCGGGCGCA
>NZ_WWHX01000263.1 GCF_009862125.1 Streptomyces sp. SID5910 | reverse complement strand
CCCGCGCGTTCGCCTTCGACGAGCCGAACTATCAGGCCGGCGTCTACCGGGACGTGCTGCTGCGGCGGTGGCGCAACACGCTGGGCCGCACCATGTGGGACTTCCCCGGCGGCCGGACCGGCGGCGACCGGTACCTGGTGCTCGGCCTCGGCACCGGGGAGGCCGCCGACCTCGCGGTGCCGCCCGGCCGGGACGAGCTGATCGCCTACGGGCCGCTGCTGTCCGACGACGGGGCCACCTGGCTGGGCACGGCGGCGCTGGTCCGCGCACCCGACCCGGAGTCGGCACGCGCCGTCCTGACCGTGGACCGGTACGCGGACATCGAGGTGCACGACTGGGAGTTCGGCGGTCGCCGTCAGTAGGAGCGGGGGCCGGCCGGGCGGGCCGTTACGCCGGCGGGTGGGCGGTGGGCACGTCGAGCAGGGAGAGGAAGGCGGCGGCCGCGGGTGACGGGGCGGCGCGTCGCCAGACGAGGCGTTCCTCCCGTACCGGCCCGTCGGTGATGCTCACGCAGCGCAGGCCGTGCAGTTCGGTGGTGAACGCCGCGGGCAGCAGGGCGATGCCCAGTCCGTGGCGGACCATCCGGACCATCAGCTCGACCCCGGACACCTCGAAGGTGACCTCGCGGCGCAGCCCGGCCGCCGCGAACGCCTGGTCCGACTGGGCGCGGGCGGCGCTGCCCTCGGCGAAGTCCACGAACGCCTCGCCGGCGAGGAGGCGAAGGTCCACCGCGTCCCGCGCGGCCAGCGGATGGTCCGGTGCGACCACGGCGACGTGCCGGTCGTGGGCGAGCTGGGCGTCGTGGACGCCCTCCAGCCGGAAGCCCGGCTGTACGCCGAGGAAGGCCGCGTCGAGCGTGCCGTCGCGCACCTGCTCGACGAGGCGCTCGCTGGAGCCCGCGCGGAGGCTGATCCGCACCTGGGGGTGGCGCCGGCGGTAGTCGTGGAGGAGTGCCGGGAGGTCGACGGCGGCGACCGTGGGGATCGACCCGACGGTGAGTCTGCCGCGTATCTCGCCGGTGGCCGCCGCGACCTCCGCGCGGGCCCGGTCCGCCGCCTCCAGGGCTTGGCGGGCGGCCGGCAGGAACGCCTCCCCGGCGGTGGTCAGCCGCACCCGGCGGCTGGTCCGCTCGAACAGCCGGGCGCCCAGTTCCTTCTCCAGCCGGGCCACTTGATGACTGAGCGCGGACTGGACGATGTGGCACCGTTCGGCGGCACGGGTGAAGCTGGCGGTCTCCGCGACCGCGAGGACGTAGCGCATCTGCTGGAGATCCATGCGTGGATCGTGAAGCACGATGGATCACATGACAAACATGCGTTGGACCGCTGAATCCGGCTCGGCCATGCTGAACCCCGGGCCGGACGGCAGCGGCACCGGCCCTTTCCGACCCCCTCGGCGCCGCGGGCGCCTTCACCTGTGGAGCCACCCATGCGCGTGATCGCCTTCGACCACCTCGTCCTGAACGTCGCCGACGTCGAGCGTTCGCTCGCCTTCTACACCGGCCCGCTGGGCCTGGAGCCCGTACGGGTGGAGGAGTGGCGGGCCGGCAAGGCGCCCTTTCCGTCCGTACGGGTCAGCGCCGACACCATCATCGATCTCGTCGGGGCGCCCGCCGACGGGCCGCGGGGCTCGAACGTCGACCACATCTGTCTGGTGGTCGAACCCCTCGACTGGCAACAGGTCGTCGACTCCGGCGAGTTCACCGTGCTGGACGGCCCCGGCAAGCGCTTCGGTGCCCGGGGCACGGCCGTCTCGCTCTACGTGGAGGATCCCGACGGCAACTCCGTGGAACTGCGCTGGTACCCGCCGAACCCTTGAGATGCTCCACCGCGAAAAGCGGAGTGACAGATCATCGGCGGGGTGGTTAGCATGCCCGCGATGATGAACTTCACCTCGTACGGATTGGGGGAATCGTTCGCCTCGGGTGAGTGCTGATGGCACATCACCTCGCGAACGGTCTTCCGGCCCACCTGCTGATGTGGCAACGCGTACGTGTGTACGCCGTGCCACCGTCCATGATCGAGAACGCGACCGCGCGGCGTGCGGTCGGTGACTGGGCGGGGGCCTGTGCCGCCGCCCGGATCGACGTCGACCTCGATCTGCGCGCCGTGCGCGACCGCCACGGCACCGACCTCGCCCACCGCCTCCGGGCGGACCTGCGCCGGCTGGCGCCGGATCTGCTGCGCTGGCACATGCCCCGGATCGCCCCCGACGGGCGGCTGCGACCCGGCCTCACGCTCTCCCTCGCCCGCTACCGCACCGCCGGCACCACGACGCCGCAACTGGTCGTGCGCACACCGCCCGCCTGGGCGGACGCCGGACAGCGCATGTCCCTGACCCTGTGGGACGGGTCCGGCGGTGACGGCGCCGGGCACCATCCGCATCCGCGTCCCGACCGGCGTTTCCGGCTCGACCTCCACCGGCACCTGTGGGACGCCGGGCGGAGTGGCGAACTGGCCCGGCGGTGCGGTGCGCGACCGCCTGCCGGAGCCCCCGTTCACGACCTGCCCAACGGGCCATGGGCGGTGGGGCGTTGGGCCCCCGAGGCGGAGTATCTGTTGCGGGCGGAAGGGTGCCCGCGAGGTGCCTTCGCCGTACGGCTCGGACCGCGGAGCCGCGCCGTGCTCCAGCTCGTCGCCCCCGACGACAGTCACGCCCCGGTCGTCCGCCCCCTGTACGGAGCACTGCCGCCGCAGGAGATCGCGGCCCTCCCGGTGCTGCCGGAGGCGGCGGCCCGGACCCTGCCCGACCTGGAGCTGCTGGAGGCGGGGCTCGTCACGGCCGGACAGCTGCATCCGCTCGTCGCCTCGGCGCTGGCCGGGCCCGACTCACCGGCCCTGCCGACGGGTTCCGGCACCGAGACCGGCCTCGGGCGCGAGGCCGCCGATCCGCACCGGGTGGAGTGCCGGGGCGAGATCCACCGGATCGCCCTGCGGGACGGGGTGCTGACGGCGGTCGACCACGACGCGGAACAGGTGCGGCGGGAGGAACTGCTCGTGGCGCTCGGCGGACCGCCGCTGCCCTGCCTGCGGGCCATCGACGCGGTGCACCGCAGCCCCGAGGCCCTGCCCGCGGTCCGGGAACGGCTCGCGCACGGTGACGCCACCGGGGCGCTGGCCGTCGTCGAGGCGCTGCTCGGCCCGGGAGCGGTCCTGCGCGACGGGCCGCTGCGGGACGTACTGGAGACGGCCGCGGTCCGCCGTATCGACCACGGGCTCTTCCGTTCCGGGCTGGTCGCCGTGCATCCGGCCGCCGGCGTGGTCCATCCGGGGCGGCGCCCCCGGCTGGACCGCCGCATGCCGCTCGCCATGCGCCGCAAGCGCGGCAGCCGGGCCCGGCCCCGCACCGGCCTCACCTTCTGACCGGCCGCACCCCACTCCCGCGTGTCCTCATCCACGACCTTCGGGGCGTTCCTTCTCCGTCCCTCCCTCTCACACACCCAGGTGACGCCCATGCCTTCCAGTACCTCCCTGCCCGTCTCCGCCGCGATCGCCGACTCCGAACTCGCCGTCGCCGACGCCCTGTTGTCGCTGCTGCGGACGACGACCACCGAGCCGCGCCCCGACGAAAACCTGGAGGCGCTCACCCTGGCCGTCGCCGCCGACCTGCCCGTCCTGCTCTGGGGCGAGCCGGGCATCGGCAAGACCGCGGCCCTGACCCAGCTCGCCGACTCCCTCGACCTGCCGCTGACCACCGTCATCGCCAGCGTCCACGAGCCGTCCGACTTCTCCGGGCTGCCCATCGTGGGCGACGACCCCGCCGAGCAGGGCGTGCCGATGGCGCCGCCGCAGTGGGCCGTGAACCTGGTGCGGGCCGGGCGCGGACTGCTCTTCCTGGACGAACTCTCCACCGCCACCCCCGCTGTCCAGGCGGCACTGCTCCGCGTCGTCCTGGAACGCAGGGTCGGCGCGCTGCGACTGCCGCCGGCGGTACGGATCGTGGCCGCCGCCAATCCGCGGGCCTCCGCAGCGGACGGGTGGGAGCTGAGCCCGCCGCTGGCCAACCGGTTCGTGCACCTGTACTGGGCGCACGACCGGGAGGTGGTGGTGCGCGGACTGGGCGGGGTCTGGCCGCGCGCCGAACTGCCCCGGCTGGACGTACGGCGGCTGCCCGAGGCGGTGGAGTACGCCCGCCGGGCGGTCCCCGGCTTCCTCAAGGCACGGCCGACGCTGATCCACCGGCTGCCGAGCAGCGACGCGCGGCGCGGCGGTGCCTGGCCCTCGCCCCGCAGCTGGGAGGCCGCGCTGACGCTGCTGGCCTTCGGCACGGCCGCCTCCGTCTCCCGGGACGTGCTGGCGCTGCTGGTGCGGGGCGCGGTGGGCGACGGGCCGGGCCTGGAGCTCCTGGCGCACCTGGACCGGATGGACCTGCCCGACCCGGAGTCGCTGCTCGCCGACCCGGCCGGTGCCGAGCTGCCGGAGCGGGGCGATCTGCGGCAGGCGACGCTGGAGGCGGTGGTCGCCGCCGTCGGGGCGCGGCCGCGGCGGGAGCGGTGGGAGGCCGGCTGGGCGGTGCTGGTGCGGGCGCTGGAGACCGGCGCCCCGGATCTGCTGGTAGCCCCCGCGGCGGCGCTGGCGGCGCTGCGACGCGACGACTGGGAGGTGCCGGACGCGGTGGACCGGCTGGCCGGGGTGGTCGGCCTCGCCCGGCGGGCGGACCGGTCCGTGGAGCGGGTCGCGCGGA
>NZ_WWHX01000262.1 GCF_009862125.1 Streptomyces sp. SID5910 | reverse complement strand
TGACCGAGACGGGTGACTGGCGGCCCCGCCCGACCAAGCTGTGCGGCTGGTGCGACCACCAGGCGCACTGCCCGGAGTTCGGCGGTACTCCCCCGCCCTATCCGCTGCCGGTGAGGGCGGCCGACCCCGGCACCGCCGAGCAGGGCAGAATGGGGCCGGACTAGCGAGAAGGAGACTTACGTGGCCATCCGCGTCCTACTGGTCGACGACCAGCCGCTGCTGCGCACGGGCTTCCGGATGATTCTGGAGGCGGAGCAGGACCTCGCGGTCGTCGGCGAGGCCGGAGACGGCCTCCAGGCTCTCGACCAGGTGCGGGCGCTCCAGCCCGATGTGGTGCTGATGGACATCCGCATGCCGCGGATGGACGGCGTGGAGGCGACCCGGCAGATCACCGGCCCGGAGCGGGACGGTCCGGCCAAGGTGCTGGTGCTGACCACCTTCGACCTCGACGAGTACGTGGTGGAGGCGCTGAAGGCGGGGGCCAGCGGGTTCCTGCTGAAGGACGCCCCGGCCAACGAACTGGTGCAGGCGATCCGCGTGGTGGCGAACGGCGAGGCGATGCTCGCGCCGAGCATCACCAGGCGGCTGCTCGACAAGTACGCCACGCACCTGCCCTCCGGTGACGAGCCGGTGCCGGACACCCTGCACACGCTGACCGACCGTGAGGTGGAGGTCCTGAAGCTGGTGGCGCGCGGTCTGTCCAACGCGGAGATCGCCGCCGACCTGTTCGTCAGCGAGACCACCGTCAAGACCCACGTCGGGCATGTGCTGACCAAGCTGGGGCTGCGCGACCGGGTGCAGGCCGCGGTGTACGCGTACGAGAGCGGGCTGGTGCGCCCCGGCGCGCAGTAGGCACGGCAGGCGCGGTACGTGTGCGGTATCCGCGGGACGCGCAGTGGCCGGGAAAGCCCGAAGGGCGCCCTCTTCCCTTGCGGGAGGAGGGCGCCCTTCGGCCTGTACGGGGTGCGTCAGCCGCTCACACCGCGGGCCAGCTCCCACAGCTGCAACGTGGAAGAGGAGTTGAGGGCGTAGGCGGTGCCGGTGACGTCGTCGCGGGCGGCGACGTACTGCTTGCCCTGCCACAGCGGGATCATCGGGACGTCCTTCGCGACGGCGTCCTGGATGTCGGTCAGGCTGGCCGCGGCGGAGAGCCGGTCGGCCTCACGCCGGGACTGCGGGATCAGGGTGTTGATGACCTCGGCGTTGGCGTACGGGGAGTTGAGCATGTTCCCCTTGTCGAGGAACGGCGCGAGGAAGTTGTCGGCGTCCGGGAAGTCGGGGAACCAGCCCATGCCGAAGACGTCGTACTGACCCTTCAGCTCGGCCGGGCGGAACTTCTCCCACGGCGTGCCCTTGATGTCGACCTGGAACAGCCCGCTGTCGTTGAGCTGCTTCTGGAGCTGCTCGAACTCCTGCTTGGTGGCCGCACCGTAGTGGTCGGTGGTGTAGTTCAGGGTCAGCTTCACCGGCGTGGTGACGTCGGCGCCCTCCAGCAGAACCTTGGCCTTGGCGACGCTCGGGTCCCCGTACTTGTTGAAGAACGAGTTCGAGTGGCCGGTGATGGTGGCCGGGACCAGCGAGTACAGGGGCTCGGCCTGCGAACCGTAGACGTGCGAGACCAGCTCGCTGCGGTTGATCAGCTGGGCCATGGCCTGCCGGACGGCCTTCGACTGGACGCTCGTCGCCTTGGTGTTGAAGGCGAGGTAGCGGATCTCCAGACCGGCCATCTCGATCATGTCGATGTCGCCGCCCGTGGCGTTGGACAGCTTCTGGATCTGGTCCGGCGTCATCGCACGGGTCATCAGGTCGATGTCGCCCTTCTCCAGCGCCTTGCCCATGGCGCCGGAGTCGGCGAAGGAGACGACCTCGGCCTTGTCGTTGTTCACCTTGAGAGCCCCCTTGTAGTTGGGGTTCTTGGAGAACACGGCCTTGGTCAGCTCGCCGTTCTTCACCTCGGACTTCATGGTGTACGGGCCGGAGCCGTCCACGTCGAAGCCCTCGCGCAGCTTGCCCTTCTCGTAGTCGTCGGGGTTGACGATGCCGGCGACCGGGGTCGACAGCTTGAACGGGAAGGTGGCGTCGGCGGTGTTGAGGTGGAAGATGACCTCGCGGTCGCCCTGGGTCTCGACGGTGTCGACGGTGGACAGCAGGGAGGAGACACCGCTGTCGGCCTTGAGGGACAGGGCGCGCTCGATGGAGAACTTCACGTCGGCGGCGGTGACGGCGTCACCGTTGGCGAACTTCAGTCCGTCGCGCAGGGTGCAGGCGTAGCGCTCGTTGCCGGTGTCGGTGAAGCCGCACTTCTGGGCCGCCTCGGGCACCGGTTCGCCGTCGCCGCGCGGCTGGATCATCAGCGTCTGCACGGTCTGGCGCAGCAGGTTCCAGGAGCCGACGTCGTAGGCGTAGGCCGGGTCGAGGGGCGCGGGGGCCTCCTCCGAGGCGGTGAACCGGTCCGTGGTGCCGACGACGATCGCGTCCCCGCCGCCGCTGCCGCCGTCGGACCCGCCGCAGGCGGCGAGTACCGGGGCGAGCAGGCCGACGACGGCCGGCAGCACCAAAGTCTTGCGGTTCATGCTCGAAATTCTCCAGAGCTGTCGGGTCCGTGTACGCGGCATGCAGGGGTGTCGCCGGCCGATCACGGGGGTAGTGGCTGAGGTTCTCGCGATGAGATTAGTCCGGACCCGCACGGAGGCCCGCAGCCCCCGGAGTTGAGGGCTCATCACAGAGCGAAACCGGGCGTGGACACACCGAAAACCCGACAGCGGAAGGATTAGTGCAGTGCTTCACCAATCGGGACACATGGGCGGCCCGACAACGGTGTCCTGGCGCGATTCGGCACAGAGGCACCCGCCTGTCGACCCCTGGCGGCGTGGCGAACGTCACATGCGGGCGCGGCCGACGGCTCTGCCGGAAGACGTTCGCGCACGGCGCCGGACCGAGGGCCGCGGACGCTGCGTGAGCCCTCAGCCCACGTGGGTGATCAGGCCGCGCAGGAAGGTCAGGTCGACCTCTTCCAGCGACCCGACCACGGTGCGCCGGAGGGCCGGGGTGATGGGGGCGACCGAGGGGACGGCCACGACGTGGCAGCCGGCGGCCTCCGCGGCGGCGACGCCGGTCGCGGTGTCCTCGACGACGGCGCAGCGGGCCGGGTCCACGGCGAGTCCGGCGGCGGCGCTCAGGTAGGGGTCGGGGTGGGGCTTGGTGCGGGGCACCTCGTCGCCGGCGACGGTGAGCGCGAAGTGGTGGCGGCCGAGCGAGGTCAGCACGCGGTCGATGATGCGCCGGTGCGAGGCGGAGACCAGGGCGGTCGGGATCCGGTGCTCGGACAGCTCCGCGAGCAGCCGGGCCGCGCCCGGCATGAGGGGCAGGTCGCGGCCGATGCGCTCCTCGAATCCGTCGTTGAGCAGCACGCTGAGCTCGGCGAGCGAGATGTCGGCGCCGGTGGCCTCGATGAGGAAGCCCGCGCTGCGGGTCATGGGGCCGCCGACCACCACGTGACGCCAGGAGTCGTCGAGGGCGTGGCCGAGGGAGGCGAAGACCTCCCTCTCGACGTCCCACCAGAAGCCCTCGGTGTCCACCAGGGTGCCGTCCATGTCGAGGAGCACGGCCTGGAGGGCTGAGCCTTCGGCCGTACGGGTTCCGAGCGCGGGGACCGTACTGGTCATCCACGTACCTCCTTGAGGGACGATCAGGCCGGCTCCCACGAAGGGAGCCGGCCTGCGGTGGACCGACCAGTGTACGTCGTGCGGGACGAGAACGCCTGGTGTGGCGCCCGGCGCGGTGCGGAGCGGGTCCGTACCGGCCTCAGCGGGCGTTGAAGTACTTGGCCTCCGGGTGGTGGATCACGATGGCGTCGGTGGACTGCTCGGGGTGGAGCTGGAACTCCTCCGACAGGTGGACGCCGATGCGCTCGGGCTCCAGCAGCGCGGCGATCTTGGCGCGGTCCTCCAGGTCGGGGCAGGCGCCGTAGCCGAGGGAGAAGCGGGCGCCCCGGTACTTCAGGGCGAACATGTCCTCCATCTCGGCCGGGTCCTCACCGGCGAAGCCGAGCTCGGAGCGCACGCGCGCGTGCCAGTACTCGGCGAGGGCCTCGGCGAGCTGGACGGACAGCCCGTGCAGCTCCAGGTAGTCGCGGTAGGCGTTGGCCTGGAACATCCGGGCCGTCTCCTCGCCGATGCGGGAGCCGACGGTGACGACCTGGAAGCCGACGACGTCAATCTCGCCGGACTCCTCCGGGCGGAAGAAGTCGGCCAGGCACAGGCGCCGGCCGCGCCGCTGGCGGGGGAAGGTGAAGCGGGTGCGCTCGTTGCCGGCGTCGTCCAGGACGATCAGGTCGTCGTCCTTGGAGACGCAGGGGAAGTAGCCGTAGACCACGGCCGCCTCCAGCAGGTTGTCCGTCTGGAGCCGGTCCAGCAGACCGCGCAGCCGCGGCCGGCCCTCGCTCTCGACCAGCTCCTCGTAGGTCGGCCCCTCGCCGGTGCGGGCCTGCTTCAGACCCCACTGGCCCTTGAAGAGGGCGCCCTCGTCCAGCCAGGAGGCGTACTCCTTGAGCTGGATGCCCTTGACGACGCGGGTGCCCTGGAAGGGCGGGGCGGGCACGGGGTTGTCGGTGGCGACGTCGGAGCGGACGTGGCCCTCCTCGGGCCGCTCCTCCACCTCGATCGTGGCGGCCTTGACGCGGCGCTGGCGCAGCTCGGGCAGCTTGGCGCCGGGCACGCCCCGCTTGATGCCGATGAGGGCGTCCATGAGGCGCAGGCCCTCGAAGGCGTCGCGGGCGTAGCGGACCTCGCCGTCGTAGATCTCGTGCAGGTCCTGTTCGACGTACGCCCGGGTGAGGGCGGCGCCGCCGAGGATGACGGGGTAGTCGGCGGCCAGCTTGCGCTGGTTCAGCTCCTCCAGGTTCTCCTTCATGATCACGGTGGACTTGACCAGGAGCCCGGACATGCCGATGACGTCGGCCTTGTGCTCGTCGGCCGCCTCCAGGATGGCGGAGACGGGCTGCTTGATGCCGAGGTTGACGACGGTGTAGCCGTTGTTGGACAGGATGATGTCCACGAGGTTCTTGCCGATGTCGTGGACGTCGCCGCGGACGGTGGCGAGCACGATGGTGCCCTTGCCCTCGTCGTCGGTCTTCTCCATGTGCGGCTCCAGGTGGGCCACCGCGGTCTTCATGACCTCGGCGGACTGGAGCACGAACGGCAGCTGCATCTGGCCGGAGCCGAACAGCTCGCCGACGACCTTCATGCCGTCGAGCAGGGTCTCGTTGACGATGTCGAGGGCCGGGCGCTCCTGGAGGGCGGTGTCGAGGTCCTGCTCCAGGCCGTTCTTCTCGCCGTCGATGATGCGGCGCTTGAGGCGCTCGTCCAGCGGGAGGGCGGCCAGTTCCTCGGCCTTGGACGCCTTGAGGGACTTGGCGGTGGCGCCCTCGAAGAGCTGCATGAGCTTCTGGAGGGGGTCGTAGCCCTCGGCACGGCGGTCGTAGATCAGGTCGAGGGCAGTGGTGACCTGCTCCTCGTCGAAGCGGGCGATCGGCAGGATCTTGCTGGCGTGCACGATCGCCGAGTCCAGGCCCGCCTTGACGCACTCGTCCAGGAAGACGGAGTTGAGCAGGATGCGGGCGGCCGGGTTGAGGCCGAAGGAGATGTTGGACAGGCCGAGCGTGGTCTGCACGTCCGGGTGGCGCTTCTTGAGCTCCCGGATGCCCTCGATGGTGGCGATGCCGTCCTTGCGGGACTCCTCCTGGCCCGTGCAGATGGTGAAGGTCAGACAGTCCACGAGGATGTCCGACTCGTGGATGCCCCAGTTGCCGGTGAGATCCTCGATCAGCCGCTCGGCGATCTCGACCTTCTTCTCGGCGGTGCGGGCCTGGCCCTCCTCGTCGATGGTCAGCGCGATCAGCGCGGCGCCGTGCTCCCGGGCCAGGGAGGTGACCTTGGCGAAGCGGGACTCGGGGCCGGCGCCGTCCTCGTAGTTCACCGAGTTGAGCACCGCGCGGCCGCCGAGCTTCTCCAGGCCCGCGCGCAGGACCTCGACCTCGGTGGAGTCCAGCACGATCGGCAGGGTGGAGGCGGTGGCGAACCGTCCGGCCAGCTCCTCCATGTCGGCGACGCCGTCCCGGCCGACGTAGTCGACGCAGAGGTCGAGCATGTGGGCGCCCTCGCGGATCTGGTCGCGGGCCATCTCCACGCAGTCGTCCCAGCGGCCGTCCAGCATGGCCTCGCGGAACTTCTTCGAGCCGTTGGCGTTGGTGCGCTCGCCGATCGCCAGGTAGGAGGTGTCCTGGCGGAAGGGCACGGTCTGGTAGAGCGAGGCGGCGCCGGGCTCGGGCCGCGGGTCCCGGGTGCCGGGCGCGAGGTCCCGGACGCGCTCCACGACCTGGCGCAGGTGCTCGGGGGTGGTGCCGCAGCAGCCGCCGATCAGGGACAGGCCGTACTCCTGGACGAACGTCTCCTGCGCGTCGGCCAGCTCGGGCGCGGTCAGCGGGTAGTGGGCGCCGTCCTTGCCGAGGACGGGCAGACCGGCGTTCGGCATGCACGACAGGGGGATGCGGGAGTGCCGGGCGAGGTAGCGCAGGTGCTCGCTCATCTCGGCGGGGCCGGTGGCGCAGTTCAGGCCGATCATGTCGATGCCGAGCGGCTCCAGCGCGGTGAGCGCGGCGCCGATCTCGGAGCCGAGCAGCATGGTGCCGGTGGTCTCGACGGTGACGGACACGATGACGGGCAGGTCGAGGCCGAGGGCGTCCAGGGCGCGCCGGGCGCCGAGCACGGACGCCTTGGTCTGGAGCAGGTCCTGCGTGGTCTCCACGAGGAGGGCGTCGGCGCCGCCCGCGACCAGTCCCTCGGCGTTGCGCTGGTAGGCGTCGCGCAGGACGGTGTACGGGGCGTGGCCGAGGGTGGGGAGCTTGGTGCCGGGGCCCATGGAGCCCAGGACCCAGCGCTGCCGGCCGTCGCGGGCGGCGAACTCGTCGGCGACCTCGCGGGCGACCCGGGCGCCGGCCTCGGACAGCTCGTGGACGCGCTCGGGGATGTCGTACTCGCCGAGGGCGGAGTGGTTGGCGCCGAAGGTGTTGGTCTCCACGCAGTCGACGCCGGCGGCGAAGTACTCCTCGTGCACCGAGCGGACGATGTCGGGCCGCGTCAGGTT
>NZ_WWHX01000261.1 GCF_009862125.1 Streptomyces sp. SID5910 | reverse complement strand
TGCTGCCGACCAGGGCGGTGCCCGCGCCGCCGCGCACCAGGCCGATGCCGGCCCACAGGTTGGGGTGGATCTCCAGGCCGTCGCGGGCGCCGCCGTGCAGGGCGAGCATGCGCCGCTGCCCCTCCGACTCGCTGCGCGCCAGCCCCTCCTGCACGGCCCGCACCGTGTCCGGGTCGAAGCCGGACAGCAGCCGTTCCGCCTCCGCCCAGGCCTGCGCCGAGGTGTCGCGGGTGATGACGTGCAGCCGGATGCCGAAGCGCAGGGTGCGGCCCTCCCGCGCGGCGAGCTCCCGGACCCGGGCGATCTTCTCGGCGACCTGCGCGGGCGGCTCGCCCCAGGTGAGGTAGACGTCGACGTGCCGCGCGGCGACGTCGAGCGCGGCGGGCGACGAGCCGCCGAAGTACACCTCGGGCACCGGGTCGGGCACGCGAACCAGCTTCGCGTCCTCCACCCGGACGTGCTCGCCGTCCAGATCGACGCTCCCGCCGCCCCACAACCCCCGTACGACCTCCAGGAATTCGCCGGTACGGCGGTAGCGGGCGTCCTTGTCGAGGAAGTCGCCGTAGGCCCGCTGCTCCCGGCTCTCGCCGCCGGTGACCACGTTCAGCAGCAGCCGTCCGCCGGTCTGCCGCTGGAAGGTGGACGCCATCTGCGCGGCCAGCGTCGGCGACAGGAACCCGGGCCGGAACGCCACCAGGAACTTCAGGCGCTCGGTGTGCCGGCTGACCATGGCGGTGGTCAGCCACGCGTCCTCGCACCAGCCGCCGGTGGGCGTGAGCGCGCCGGTGAACCCCAGGTCCTCGGCGGCACGGGCGATCTGGCTCAGATACGCCACCGTCGGCGGCCGGTCCCGGCCGGACGCCGTGGCCGGTGAGCCGTGGCCGCCGCCCACGACGTCGCGGCTGTCGCCGTTGGTGGGCAGGAACCAGTGGAAGGTCAGGGCGGACATGCGTCTCCGTTCGGGGGGTGGGGTCTGCGGGGCGCCTGGTCAGCTCGCGGCGGCGAGCAGTGGGGCGGGCCCGAGGGCGGCCGAGAACTGGTCGACCACCTGGGTGAGCGCCTCGGCGGCGCCCGGGGCGACCGACAGGGACCCGTCGTCGTGCCGCGTGATGTCCCGGTCGAGGGTGAACCAGCCCTGGACGATGTGCCGCGCTCCCATCGAGGTGAGCACCGGCCGCAGCGCGTAGTCGATGGCCAGCACATGGGCGACGCTGCCCCCGGTCGCGAGCGGCAGCACCGTCTTGCCGGTGAGCGCGTACTGCGGAAGCAGGTCGAGCAGCGCCTTGAGCACACCGGAGTACGCGGCCTTGTAGACGGGCGTGCCGACGACCACGCCGTCCGCGGCGGCGAACAGCTCGGTGGCCTCCACGATGGCCGGGTGCGCGAAGTCGGCGCCGAGCAGCGCCTCGGCGGGGATGGTGCGGACGTCGAGCGGGATGACCCGGTGACCCTGGGCGACGAGCCGCTCGTCGAGGTGGCGCAGCAGACGGTTGGTGCGGGAGGACGCGGAGGGGCTGCCGGAGACGGACAGGACGGTGGCCATGGGGACCTCTTTCGAGAACACCCGGACGCCCGCGCGCGGGGGAGCACGCGGAGGTTCGGACAGGGGACATGAGGGCCGGCGCGCGGGGACCGGGGCGGGGAGACGGCTCGTGGGACTCGCCGTGTGCGCGTCGGCGTGCGCGGGTGAGGGGACGGCTCACTCGGGAAGGCGTCGGCCGGCGAGGCTTCGCGGCACCGCGGAGAGTCGGGGGGCCGGCCCGGGGAGTGTCAGACCGGGCGGCGACAGCAGGCGCTGGAGACACGCGCGAGGTCGACGTGGCGTCGCCGCGTGAGATCCGGTCGCGTCTGCTTCATGACGGCGATCGTGGCAGTCGGCCCGCGCGGCCGTCAAGGAACAGCGGCCCGTTCCCGCCCGCCCTCCAGGGGATTTCACACGGGCGTGACATGGCCGCCGGCCCGGTGAACGCGGCCCCGCCCCGCCCCCATGCGGGTGCGCTCGGGGGGTACGCGAACGCTCATGACGTTACCCAAGCCGCTCAAGAACGCGCTGATCGTCGTACTGGCCTACGCCTGCGCCGTCCTGATCCTGCGGTACCGGCGCGACAACATGGACTGGGGACCGGCCCTGCTGATCGGCCTGATCGTGACGCCGCTGACCCTCCTGATGTCCGCGGGGCGGGACCGGCTCATGGGCAAGGCCCGACGGGCGGGCGAGCGGGCCAGGGAGCGCCGGCGGGGGCACGCCGCCGAGTAGTGCGCCGGGGTGCTTCGGGGCGCGCGAGCGGCGCGGAACCGATCGGGCCGTGCGCAAGTCGGGGCGGTCCGGGGGCCGGTTTTCGGGCCACATTCACATCGAACGTTTTCGGCCGGTGCGGAACGGAGGGGACGCGCCCCTTCCGGTCTCCCGCCGCGCACCCGTCCCGCCTCCCGGGCGGAGAGCCGCGTCGTCAGCGGTCACCTGGGGGATTCCGGCTCGGCCGGTGTGCCGTTGGCCCCTGCACCAAGGGCGTGTTCCGGCCTGACCGCCCACCCCGGCACGGTCTCCGGCGCCCCCGAGAACGGCGTATTGATGTCGCTCCCTCCCGGTCCGGCCGCATTCCGTGCTTCTGGGACGGGGCCCCGGGGCAGACGGCTGGGGACATTGGGGGACGAGCCCGGTCGTCCCGGGAGGACGGCCGGGAGACCTTGGGGGTCGTACATGGTACGTGTTCTCGTGGTGCACGACGCGCTGCTGCTGCGCTCGGCACTGGCTCAACTGCTCCTGTCCGCCGACGGACTCGAGGTCTCGTGCATGTCCTCCCGGGGCGAGGAGCCCGACGAGGACGACTTACCCGCGGACGTGTGCGTCGTGGACGGGGACTGTCTGGACGGGACGGAGGACCTCTGTCGCGCCCCCTACTGGGACCGGTGCGGAGCCAGGCTGGTCGTCCTCGCGGCCCCGGAACGGCCGGGCGTGCTGCGCAGGGCGTTCGACGCGGGAGCGCTCGGCTTCGTCGCCAAGGACGCCCCGTCCCACCGTCTGATCGACGCCGTGCACACCGTCGCCAAGGGGGAACGGTTCCTCGACGAGAGACTCACCGTCGCCCTGCTGGAGGCGTCCCGGGCCCCGCTGACGGCCCGTGAGCTGCACGTGCTGGCGCAGGCCGCGCAGGGCTGCTCCGTCGCCGAGATCGCCGGAGTCCTGCACCTGTCGCGGGGGACGGTCCGCAACTACATGGCCAGCGCGATACGCAAGGTCGGCGCGCGCAACCGGGTGGACGCCATACGCATCGTCCAGAGCGCCGGCTGGGTGTGAGACGGCGGGGCACGGGACGCGCCGCCGGGTCAGCTCCCGGTCTCGCCCCAGTGCCCCACCAGATCGCGGTAGAGCGGGGAGCGGGCGAGGAGTTCAGGGTGCGTGCCGCACGCCGCGCCGACACCGTCCAGCACCAGGATCCGGTCCGCCCGCAGCGCCGACGACATGCGGTGGGCCACCACGACCAGCGCACCCGGCCGCCGGGCCAGGGCCTCCTCGGCCCGTGCCTCGGCGGCCGGGTCGAGGTGACAGGTCGCCTCGTCGAGCAGCAGCAGACGCGCCGTGGACAGGTGCGCCCGCACCAGCACGAGGAGTTGGCGCTCGCCCTGCGACAGGTCGCCCGGGACGAGCGGCGCGTCGAGGCCGCCCAGACGCTCCACGAGGCCGTCGGCGCCGAGTTCGCGCAGGGCGGCCCCGATCTCGGCCGCGGAGGCGTCCGGCCGAAGGTACGTGAGGTTGTCCCGCACCGTCGCGGTGAAGACGTACGCCTGCTGGGGCAACAGGACGCGCAGGCCGGACAGTTCGGCCGGGGCCCGGCCGGTGACTGTACGGCCGGCCACCTCGACCACACCGCCGCTCGGCGCCAGTGTTCCGGCGACCAGACGGGTGAGGGTCGACTTGCCGATGCCGCTGGGGCCGACGACGGCCAGGTGCTCGCCGTCCGCCACCCGCAGGTCGAGCGCGTCGAGGACCGGCTCCGCCCGTGCGCCGTAGGACAGCGTCACCGACCGCAGTTCCACGGCGGGTACGGGCGACCCCGGCCGTCGGCCCGAGTCCTGGGTGGGCGCCGCCGGGGGTGTGCCGGTGCGGGGCGGCGGTCCCGTGCCGGTGATGCGGTCCAGGACCACGAGCAGCCGCGTGCCCGCCGCGCCGATCGCCGTCATGAGGGTGTGCAGAGCGGGCAGCAGGGCCTGGGCGAGGTACGTGAAGGCGCCCAGCAGCGCCCCGGTGGTGACGCCCCTGCCGCGCAGCCACGGCACGGTCACCAGCAGGAGCAGCACCGGCAGTTGGCCCGCGACACCCAGGGCCAGCGTGCGCACCGCGGCCCAGCGGGCGAGGACACGCGCGGTGTCGGCGGCGTCCGCGACGAGCCGTTCACCGTCGCGCGCCACCTCGTCCCGCGTGCCGCACGCGGTGATGTCGCGCAGCGCGCCCCGGGTCCGCGCCGCGTGGTCGCCCAGCGCCTCGTCGGCGGCGAGGGCCCGGCGCTGCGCCGCCGCCATGGGCCGCAGCGTGACCAGGAACAGGGCCAGGCCCCCGGCGAGGGGCGGCGCGACGACCAGCAGCAGCGCGGGGTCCAGTGAGAACAGGCCGAGCAGCGCGCCCGCGGCGGTGAAGACGAACGAGCGCAGCGTCAGCACGAGCCCGGCGAAGCTGTCCCGCACGATCTCGACCTGGTTGGTGAGCCGCGACACGGCGGCACGGTCCCCGCCCCCCGGACGGGCCTCGGCCTCCGCCATCGACCGGTCGACCGCGCGCCGCACCAGCCCGTCCCGCAACGGCTCGGTGAGGCCCGCCAGTTGGGCGAAGACACCCCTGACCACGGGCGCCCCGCACACCACGGCGACGGCGGCGACCGCGAGCCAGCCGAGCCCGGCGGGCGTGTCACCGGCCAGGAAGCCCCGGTCTACGGCCTGGGCGACGCCGTACCCGACGAGGAACGTCTGCGCCGACTCGGCCACCGACCACGCCCCGAGCCGTGCGAGGACGCCCTTGCGCCCGGCCAGGAAGCGCCGGGCGGGGGGCAGGGCCCGACGCAGCGGACCGGACTCCCGGCCGGACCACACCGTCCGGCCGCCCTCAGCGGCGGTCACGGCCGCGCCTCGCCGTGCAGGGAGACGATCCGGCCGACCCCGGCCTCCGGCTCTTCGGCGGCTTCGGCCGCTTCGGGACCTATGGCACCTTCGGCTCGTGTGCCATCTTCGCCTCCTGTGGCACCTGTGGCACCTCTGGCCGCTCCGGCTCCTCCGGCTCCTGCGGCCGCTTCGGGGCCTGCGGCTCCTGCGGCACCTCCGGCAGCTACGGCGCCTGTGGCATCTCCGGCCGCTACGGCGCCTGTGGCACCTCCGGCTCCTGCGGCCCCGTCGGCCCCGGGCCGGACGCCGGTGGCGAACACCGCTCGGTAGGCGGCCCGTTCCCACAGTCGCCGGTGCGGGCCGACCGCCCGTACCCGTCCGTCCTCCAGCCAGATCACCAGGTCCGCCCGCGCCGCGACCGACGGGCGGTGTGCCACGACCAGGCGCGTGGTGCCTTCGAGGGCGTCGCGCACCGCCCGGTCCACGGCGTGCTCCGTGGCGGTGTCGAGGCTGGAGGTCGCGTCGTCCATCACGAGCAGCCGGCCCGCGTGGGCGAACGCCCTGGCCAGCCCCAGGCGCTGGTACTCGCCGCCGGACAGCGGGACGTCGGCGAGCGGGGTGTCGTACGTCCGCGGCAGGCGGCGTACGAAGGCGTCGGCACCCGCGACCCGGACCGCCTCCCGCACCCGGTGCGGTGCCGCGGGGCGGACCCCGGACGCGACCGCCTCCGCCACCGTGCCGTCACCGAGCACCGGACGCGCGAAGGCGAAACCGACCTCGGCGCGCAGGCTCGCCCGGGTCAGGGAGTCCAGCGGAACACCGTCGAGCAGGACCTCTCCCTCGTCGGGGTCGAGCAGCCGGCCCGCCACGGCGGCCAGTACGGACTTGCCGGCGCCGCTTCGGCCCACGACCGCGGCCGTGGCCCCGCCGGGCACCACCACGGCGTCCGCCCGCAGCACCTCCGTGCCGTCCCGCAGGACGCGCACACCGCGCAGTTCGAGTGCACC
>NZ_WWHX01000260.1 GCF_009862125.1 Streptomyces sp. SID5910 | reverse complement strand
ATCCGCTGCTGCGCCGGGTCGTGGCCGCCCTCGACGCGGGCCGCCCGGTCGCCGCCACCGCCGACGAACTCGGCGTCGGCGCACGCCTGCTGCACCGCCGCTCGCTGGCCGCCTTCGGCTACGGCCCCAAGACGCTGGCCCGCGTCCTGCGCATGCAACGCGCCCTCGCCCTGGCCCGGGGCGGCACCCCTCTCGCGGAGACGGCCGCCCGGGCCGGGTACGCGGACCAGGCCCATCTGGCGCGGGACGTGCGGGAGTTGGCGGGCGTACCCCCGGGTGAGCTACTGGGCGAGCTACTGGGCCGCCGGCGGTAGCGCGGCGAACAGGTCGACGCCGTTGCCGTCGGGGTCCTGCACGACCGCGTACCGCTGCCCCCAGAAGGCGTCCCAGGGCGCCAGCTCACCGTGGTACCCGGCGCCGGTCAGCTCCGCGTACAGCGCGTCCACCTCGGCGGGCTCGTCGCACAGCAGCGCGAGCGAGGCCCGGGAGCCGGCCGGCGGCTCCCACCCGGGGTGGAAGGAGCGGACGGACTCCTCGGTGTCCAGCAGCAGCCGGATCCCGCCGGGCAGCCCGGCCTCGGCGTGCGGCTGTTTCTCGGCACCCTCGGGGAAGGCGAAAGCGAGCCGGCGGTAGAAGGCGACGGCGGCGGCCATGTCGGAGACGACCAGGCCGATGGCGTTGAATCGTACGGTCATGGGGCCACCGTAGGCGGGGCGGCGGGAGGTGGTCTTGAAGGAATCGGACACCGCGGCCGCCGGGCGGGGACAGCTCAGAAGGTCCTCAAGTTCCTTGCTCCGTACGGCGCGAGGGGCCGACCATGGCGCCATGATCGGAAAACGAGCGGAACTCGAAGTGGTGGTCCTGCGGGACGCGGACGTCATCGCCGCCGGCCTGCGCGACGCGCTCGCCGAGGCGTCCCCGGAGCAGCGGCCCGGGCTGGAGCTGGCCGCCGCCCTGGTGGAGCGCGCGGCCGCCGTGCCCGACACGGCCCTGCGCGCCCGCTGGGTCCACGAGCGCCTCGCCGCCGCCGGGTACGAGGGGCCGCCCGACTCCGTGCGGGCCGTCAAGATCCTGCGCGAGGCGGCCCCCGGCCTCAGCCTGCTGTCGGCCGTCCAGCTGTCCAAGGACGCGGCGGCGCACCGCCCTTGACCCGGCCGCCGCGGCGACGGGACGCCGAGACCCGGGGAACACCTGTGCGGCAGGATGGGCGCATGATGCGTCGCGCGCACGTCCTCCCGCTGTTGCTGCTGCCCCCTCTGCTGCTCACCGCCTGCGGCACGGAGGGGCCGGCCGGCGACCCGGTCGCGGCCGCCGCTTCCGCCGAGGCCTCGGCCGCGGCCGAGAAGGACATCGTCACCCCCAACGAGCTGGAGAACCGGGCCGAGGCCCTCGGCATCGCCCCCGAACTGGTCTACGTCACCAGGACCCCCGACCTCACTCTGGCCCAGCAGTCCGTCGGTGTCGTCGGCGACGACGGCTTCTCCGCCAGTTACGTCGTCGACGCCTCGGGCGCGGCGGTGCGGCTCGCCGTGGACCGGGGTTCGATGACCGAGGACACCTGCCGCGAGCTGCCGGTCGGCGACATGAGCGGCGAGCGGACCGGCTGCGAGCCCGACGCGGGGATGCTGTACCGCACGGGCGGCGGACGCCACGAGTACGCCCTGCCGAAGAACGGCTTCGTGATCCGGCTGACCGCCGACGCGGACGCCGTACCGCGCGCGGTGCTGCGCGAGGCCGCCGACTCCGTGCACCGGCCCGACGCGGCCGAGGCCGCGGCCACCCTTCCCTCGCCCCGGCCCGCCGCCACCGCCCCCGTGGAACGCGGCGACCTGCCCCCGGTGGGCGACGGGGCGCCCGACAACAGCGTGGGCCTGGGCGGCTGAGACACCGGCCGGACACCGGGCCGGAAAAAAAACTTCGCCGGCGATGTCGAGAACCCGCGTCCGGCTCCGTCCCCGGGGTGAACGCGGCCAGAATGGGCCGCACAGCACCGAGGAGAGTCACCATGGCCAAGTACCTGCTGCTCAAGCACTACCGGGGCGCCCCCGCCGCGGTCAACGACGTCCCCATGGACCGGTGGACGCCGGAGGAGATCTCGGACCACATCGGGTACATGAACGACTTCGCGGCGCGGCTGGAGAAGTCCGGCGAGTTCGTCGACGGGCAGGCGCTCGCCCCCGAGGGGACGTGGGTTCGCTACGACGGTGAGGGGCGCCCGCCGGTCACCGACGGCCCGTTCGCCGAGACCAAGGACCTCATCGCCGGCTGGATGGTGATCGACGTCGACAGCTACGAGCGCGCCGTCGAGCTGGCCGGGGAGCTGTCGGCGGCGCCCGGGGCCGGCGGGAAGCCGATCCACGAGTGGCTCGAACTGCGCCCCTTCCTGGTGGCGCCGCCCACCACCGCGGAATGACCCCACGGATGAACGAGGCCCTGCTCCGGAGCCTCACGCCGAGCGTCCTCGGCATCCTCGTCCGCCGCGGAGCCGACTTCGCGGCGGCCGAGGACGCCGTGCAGGAGGCGCTGCTCGAAGCGGTCCGCGTCTGGCCGGACGACCCTCCGCGGGACGCCAAGGGCTGGCTGGTCACCGTGGCCTGGCGCCGGTTCCTCGACGCGACCCGCTCGGACGCCGCCCGGCGCCGGCGTGAGGACCGCGTCGACGAGGAGCCGGCGCCCGGGCCCGCGCCCGCGGTGGACGACACGCTCCAGCTCTACTTCCTGTGCGCCCACCCGTCGCTGACACCGGCGTCGGCGGTGGCGCTCACCCTGCGCGCCGTCGGCGGACTGACCACCCGCCAGATCGCCCAGGCCTACCTGGTGCCCGAGGCGACCATGGCGCAGCGCATCAGCCGGGCCAAGCGCACCGTCTCCGGGGTGCGGTTCGACCGGCCCGGCGACGTCGCCACCGTGCTGCGCGTCCTCTACCTGGTCTTCAACGAGGGCTACTCCGGCGACGTCGACCTCGCCGCCGAGGCCATCCGCCTCACCCGGCAGCTCGCCGCCTCGATCGACCACCCCGAGGTGGCGGGGCTGCTCGCCCTCATGCTGCTCCACCACGCCCGGCGCGCCTCCCGTACCGCACCCGACGGCACTCTGGTGCCGCTCGCGGAGCAGGACCGCTCCCGGTGGGACACCGCGTCCATCGCCGAGGGCGTCGGGATCCTCCAGGCGGCCCTCGCCCGCGACCGCCTCGGCGAGTTCCAGGCGCAGGCCGCCATCGCGGCGCTGCACGCCGACGCGCCCACCGCCGAGGAGACCGACTGGGTGCAGATCGTCGAGTGGTACGACGAGCTGGAGCGTCTGACGGACAGCCCGGTCGTCCGGCTCAACCGCGCGGTGGCCGTCGGTGAGGCCGACGGGCCGCGCGCCGGTCTGGCGGCCCTCGCGGAACTGGACGACGCGCTGCCCCGCCACACCGCGGTGGCCGCCTACCTCCACGAGCGCGACGGCGACCCGGCGACGGCGGCACGCCTGTACGCCGAGGCGGCCCACCAGGCCCCCAGCCTCGCGGAACGCGACTACCTGACCCGCAGGGCCGCCCACCTCAACACCGGCCGCTGACGCCCGACGAGCCTCCCGTCACCCACCGTGACGCCTTGGGGTCCGGTGGGCGGGGGCGCCCCGGTGCCCGGAACATGGGAACGGAGCCGGAATACACCCGGGCGGCGCGACGCTCTGATGGGAGCGGTGCGTGGTGCGGCGGTACGGAAGTACGACGGTGCGACGGCGCGGCGAAGGACTGGTGAGCGCATGACGGCAGGCCGGACGGATCCCGTGGTCAGCACGCCTCACGGAGCGGTACGCGGCAGACGCGAGCAGGGGATCGCCGTGTTCCGCGGCATCCCGTACGCGGCGCCCCCCTTCGGCCCCCGCCGGTTCCGCCCGCCCGTGCCGCCCGAGCCCTGGGACGGCGTGCGCGACGCGGGCTCCTTCGGCCCGACCGCGCCGAAACCGCCGTACTCCGAGGCGTTCGCCCAGTACTTGTCCGACCCGGTGATCCCCGGCGACGACTGCCTCAACCTCAACGTCTGGACGCCGGAGCCGGGCCCCGGAGCGCGTCTGCCCGTCCTGGTGTGGCTGCACGGCGGCGCCCTGACCAGGGGCTCTTCCGCGGTGCCCGTCTACGACGGCCGCACCTTCGCCCGCGACGGCGTGGTCTGCGTGTCGGTCAACTACCGGCTGGGCGTCGAGGGCTACGGGCTGTTCCCGGACGCCCCCGCCAACGCCGGACTGCGCGACCAGATCGCCGCGCTGGAGTGGGTGCGGCACTCCATCGCGGCCTTCGGCGGCGACCCCGACCGGGTGACCGTCGCCGGCCAGTCGGCCGGGGCGATCAGCATTGGCGCCCTCCTCGCCGCCCCGCAGGCCCGCGGCCTGATGCGGCGCGCGGTGCTCCAGAGCGGGGCACCGGAGGCGTCCGACCGCGACAAGGTGCGCCGCATGGTGCGTCGTATGGCCGCCCGGCTGAAGATCCCGGCGACCGCGGAGGCCTTCGCCGCCGCCGACCGCGAGCAGCTGCTGCGTGCCCAGGCCGAGGTGGGGAAGTTCAGCAGCCCCGTGCTCGGCGGCCCCTCCTTCGGCCTCGTCGTCGACGGCGACGTGGTGCCGGGCGACCCCCTTCAGGCGCTCGTCGACGGCGAAGCGTCCCGGGGCGTCGACCTGATGATGGGCTGGACCCGCGACGAGTACCGGCTCTGGCTGGTCCCCGGCGGCCTCCTCGAACGCGTCGACCGGCTCGGCGCCGTCGCCCTGGCGGGCGCGCGGGCCCGCTGCCACTGCGGCAACGAGGTGGTGCGCGGCTACCGCGCCCTGCACCCCGACGCCGGCGTCGCCGAGACCGTCGGCCAGCTCGTCACCGACCATCTGCTGCGCATCCCGCTGCACCGGGTGGCCGACGCGCGGCCCGGCTCGTCCCACGTGTACGAGTTCGCCTGGCCGTCCGGCCTGCCCGGCCTCGGCGCCTGCCACGCCCTGGAGCTGGGCTTCGTCTTCGACTCCGGGGACGGGCCGGACGCGCGCAGGCTCGCGGGCGAGGGGGCTCCGCAGGAGCTGGCCGACGCGATGCACGGGGCGTGGGTCCGGTTCGCCGAGTCCGGGGACCCGGGCTGGCCGGCCTGGGACGCCACGCATCCCGTGCGGGTCTTCGGCG
>NZ_WWHX01000259.1 GCF_009862125.1 Streptomyces sp. SID5910 | reverse complement strand
TGGCAACGGCAATGGCACCGGGGACGGCACGGAGGGCGCGTACAACGACACGGTCTTCGGCACGTACATGCACGGCCCGGTGCTGGCCCGCAATCCGCTGATCGCGGACCTGCTGCTGAAGCTGGCGCTCGACGTGAACGCGCTGCCGCCGACCGACGACCGGTGGTACGAGGCGCTGCGCAACGAGCGCATCGCGGCGGCCCAGCAGCCCGCCTGACGGCCTGCTAAACGGCCCGTCTGATGATGCATCCGCACAGGTGAGCGGGTACGTCCAGTAGGCGGACGCACGGTTCGGCCCCGCCCCTCCGTACCGCTAGGGTGGCGGGGAACCGAACCGGACAGCGCGGTCCGGACCCGTGCCACTTGAGAAGGTAATTCGGGCTATGCGCATTGGTGTCCTCACGTCCGGCGGTGACTGCCCCGGCCTGAACGCCGTCATCCGGTCCGTCGTGCACCGCGCCGTCGTCGACCACGGCGACGAGGTCATCGGCTTCCGGGACGGCTGGAAGGGCCTCCTGGAGTGCGACTACCTCAAGCTCGACCTCGACGCGGTGGGCGGCATCCTGGCCCGCGGCGGCACCATCCTCGGCTCCTCCCGGGTCCGTCCCGAGCATCTGCGGGACGGCGTGGAGCGGGCCCGCGGCCATGTCGAGGAACTCGGGCTCGACGCGATCATCCCGATCGGCGGCGAGGGCACGCTGAAGGCGGCCCGGCTGCTGTCCGACAACGGCCTGCCGATCGTGGGCGTGCCGAAGACCATCGACAACGACATCGCGGTCACGGACGTCACCTTCGGTTTCGACACGGCCGTCACCGTCGCCACCGAGGCCCTGGACCGGCTGAAGACCACCGCCGAGTCCCACCAGCGGGTGCTCATCGTGGAGGTCATGGGCCGTCACACCGGCTGGATCGCCCTGCACTCCGGCATGGCGGCCGGCGCGCACGCCGTCGTCGTCCCCGAGCGGCCCTTCGACATCGACGAGCTGACCGCGAAGGTCGGCGAGCGGTTCTCGGCGGGCAAGCGGTTCGCCATAGTGGTGGCCGCGGAGGGTGCCAAGCCCAAGGCGGGCACCATGGACTTCGACGAGGGCGGCAAGGACGTCTACGGCCACGAGCGCTTCGCCGGGATCGCGCGTCAGCTCTCCATCGAGCTGGAGGAGCGGCTCGGCAAGGAGGCCCGGCCGGTGATCCTCGGGCACGTCCAGCGCGGCGGGACGCCCACGGCGTACGACCGGGTGCTGGCGACGCGGTTCGGGTGGCACGCGGTGGAGGCCGTGCACCGCGGGGAGTTCGGGATGATGACGGCCCTGCGCGGGACGGACATCGCGATGGTGTCGCTGGCGGAGGCGGTGGAGACGCTGAAGACGGTGCCGGATGCGCGGTACGCGGAAGCGGAGTGTGTTTTGTGAGGTTGCGGTAGTCGGCCGGCTGCGGCCCGGTTGTGGTTGCTCGCGCAGTTCCCCGCGCCCCTTCGGGGCGCCTCGACGCCCCCGGTGACAGATGTCGCCGGGGGCGGTTCTAGTCTTGGTTCGGACAAGCAGCGCTCAACCCCCACGAAACAGGAGCCGGCGGATGGATCACAGCGGGCACGGCATGATGATGGATCTGCCGCCGTTCACGCTGGGGCGAGGTCTCGGCTGGTCGGCGGACCCCTTCTTCCTGATCGCCTGCCTGGTGGGCCTGGCGCTGTACGGCTGGGGTGTCGTCCGGCTGACGCGGCGCGGTGACAAGTGGCCGGTGGGGCGGACCGTCGGGTTCGTCACCGGTGTGCTGAGCATCGGGCTGATGATGTGCACCAGGCTGAACGACTACGGCATGGTCATGTTCAGCGTGCACATGGTGCAGCACATGGTGATCAGCATGGTCTCGCCGATCCTGCTGCTGCTCGGCGCCCCGATCACCCTGGCGCTGCGGGCGCTGCCCACGGCGGGCCGGGGCCGCAAGGGGCCGCGCGAACTGCTGCTGATGCTGCTGCACAGCCGGTACATGCGGATCGTCACGCACCCGGCGTTCACCATCCCGCTGTTCATCGCGAGCCTGTACGCGCTGTACTTCACCCCGCTCTTCGACTCCCTGATGGGCTCCAGGGTCGGGCACGTCGGGATGATGGTGCACTTCCTCGCCGTCGGCCTGGTCTTCTTCTGGCCGATCATGGGCGTGGACCCGGGCCCGCACCGGCCGGGCTACCTGATGCGGATGCTGGAGCTGTTCGCCGGCATGCCGTTCCACGCGTTCTTCGGCATCGCGCTGATGATGGCGTCGTCGCCCATGGTCGAGACGTTCAAGAACCCGCCCGCGTCGCTCGGCATCGACGCGCTCTCCGACCAGAACGCGGCGGGCGGCATCGCCTGGGCGTTCAGCGAGGTCCCGTCCGTCCTGGTGCTGCTCGCGCTGGTCGCGCAGTGGTACGCGTCGGACCAGCGGCAGGCGCGGCGCATCGACCGGGCCGCCGACCGCGACGGCGACAAGGAGCTGGAGGCGTACAACGCCTACCTGGCCTCGCTGAACGCCCGCAGCAGCTGACCGACGGCGCGGAAAAACCGGGCACATCTCGCTGGTCCGCACCGTGCGGCGCCCGAACGGGGCACCATGGAGGGCAACGGACCATGAGGAGGGTGTCGCGATGCCCGGTTCCACGGACGGTTCCACGAAGACGATGGGGGCGCTCACCATCGGAGGCCTGGTCGCGGTGACGGCCTACACGGTGGCGCTCGGCAGCAACGGCTGGCTGTGGTTCGGCTGGGTCGTGCTCGGCCTGATCACGGTCGGGATGGTCGCCACGCGCAGCACGTGAGCCGCGCCGGCCGCCCTCATTCGCGGCCGAGCCGTCCGGCCGAGTGGACGCCCGGCTGGTACTTGGGCAGCCGGGCGGTGATCTTCATTCCGGCGCCGACGGCGGTCTCGATGACGAGGCCGTGGTCGTCGCCGTAGACCTGGCGGAGCCGGTCGTCGACGTTGGACAGGCCGATGCCGCCCGACGGGCTGACCTCGCGCGCCAGGATGCTGCGCAGCAGGCCGGGGTCCATTCCGGCGCCGTCGTCCTCGATGACGACCAGGGCCTCCGCGCCCGCGTCCTGCGCCGTGATCTGGATGTGGCACTTGTCCGACTTGCCCTCCAGGCCGTGTTTGACGGCGTTCTCCACGAGGGGCTGGAGGCAGAGGAAGGGCAGGGCGACCGGCAGCACCTCGGGGGCGACCTGGAGGGTGACGGAGAGGCGGTCGCCGAAGCGGGCCCGCACGAGCGCGAGGTAGTGGTCGATGGCGTGCAGCTCGTCGGCGAGCGTGGTGAAGTCGCCGTGCCGGCGGAACGAGTAGCGGGTGAAGTCGGCGAACTCGAGCAGCAGCTCGCGGGCGCGCTCGGGGTCGGTGCGCACGAAGGAGGCGATCACCGCGAGCGAGTTGAAGATGAAGTGCGGGGAGATCTGGGCGCGCAGTGCCTTGATCTCGGCCTCGATGAGCCGGGTGCGGGACTGGTCGAGGTCGGCCAGCTCCAGCTGGACGGAGACCCAGCGGGCGACCTCGCCGGCCGCGCGGACCAGGACGGCGGACTCGCGGGGCGCGCAGGCGACGAGGGCGCCGTGCACCCGGTCGTCCACGGTGAGCGGGGCGACGACCGCCCAGCGCACCGTGCAGTCGGGGGTGTCGCAGGTGAGGGGGAAGGCCTCGCCGCGGCCGGTCTCCAGGGGGCCGGTGAGGCGTTCCATGATCTCGGCGCGGTGGTGGGCGCCGACGCCGTCCCAGACCAGGACCTCCTGGTGGTCCGCGAGGCACAGCGCGTCGGTGCCGAGCAGGGAGCGCAGTTTGCGGGCCGATTTGCGGGCGGTCTCCTCGGTGAGGCCGGCGCGCAGCGGCGGGGTGGCGAGGGAGGCGGTGTGCAGGGCCTGGAAGGTGGCGTGCTCGACCGGGGTGCCGAGGCCGCCGAGGTTCTGCGGCCGGGCGGTGCGGCGCCCCAGCCAGAAGCCGGCGGCCAGCAGGGGCAGCAGGGCGACGGCCAGACCGGCCAGGAATCCGCTCACGGAGCCGCTCACGGGGTGACCTCCTTGCGCAGTTCGTCCGCGAGCAGCTCCTCCGGCAGATGGAAGCGGGCCAGTATCGCCGCGGTCCCGGCCGGCACCCGGCCCGGGGTGGCCAGGGAGACCAGGACCATGGTGAGGAAGCCCAGCGGCACCGACCACAGGGCGGGCCAGGCCAGCAGCGCGTGCAGGGCGCCGCCGCCGCCCGGGAAGCCGCCCATCGTGGCGGCGACGGCGAGCAGGGCCGACCCGCCGCCGACCAGCATCCCGGCCGCCGCGCCGGGCGGGGTCAGCCGGCGCCACCAGATGCCGAGGACGAGCAGCGGGCAGAAAGAGGAGGCGGACACGGCGAAGGCGAGGCCGACGGCGTCGGCCACCGGCAGCCCGCCGACCAGGGCGCTCGCCGCCAGCGGCACGGCCATGGCGAGCAGGGTGCCGAGCCGGAAGTGCGGTACCGCGCGGGACGGCAGCACGTCCTGGGTGAGGACGCCCGCGACGGCCATGGTCAGCCCGGACGCCGTGGACAGGAACGCGGCGAAGGCGCCGCCCGCGACCAGGGCGCCGAGCAGCTCGCCGCCCACTCCCCCGATCATCCGGTCCGGCAGCAGCAGGACGGCGGCGTCGGCGGCGCCGGTGAGGGTCAGCTCAGGGGCGTAGAGGCGGCCGAGGGCGCCGTAGACGGGCGGCAGCAGGTAGAAGGCGCCGATCAGGCCGAGGACGGCGACGGTGGTGCGGCGGGCGGCGACGCCGGTCGGGCTGGTGTAGAAGCGGACCACGACGTGCGGCAGGCCCATGGTGCCGAGGAACGTGGCGAGGATCAGCCCGTAGGTGGCGTACAGCGGGCGTTCGGTGCGGCTCTCGGCCCGGGAGGGCGACAGGGCGTCGTCGGCGCCGCGTCCGGCGGCCGGCACCGGGGTGCCCGCCGCGAAGGTGAGGCGGGTGCCGGCCCCGATGCGGTGGGTGCCGGTGGGGAGCCGGACACGGGTGGCGTCGAGGGCGCGGCCGTCGACGGTGCCGTCGACGGTGACGGTGAGCGGCCGGTCGAGCTTGAGGGTGAGGGTGTCGGCGACCTTCACTGAGCGCTGCTCGCGGAAGGTGGCGGGCTCCTCGAAGGCACGGCCGGGGGCGCCGTCGCCCTGCCAGGCCAGGACCAGGAAGAGCGCGGGGACGAGCAGGGCGGTGAGCTTCAGCCAGTACTGGAAGGCCTGCACGAAGGTGATGCTGCGCATGCCGCCCGCGGCGACGATGGCGATGACGACGACGGCGACGATCACCCCGCCGAGCCAGTCGGGCGCGCCGGTCAGCACGGTCAGCGTCAGCCCGGCCCCCTGGAGCTGGGGCAGCAGGTACAGCCAGCCGACGCCGACGACGAAGGCGCCCGCGAGCCGCCGTACCGCCTGGGAGGTGAGCCGGGCCTCGGCGAAGTCGGGCAGGGTGTAGGCGCCGGAACGGCGCAGCGGGGCGGCGACGAACAGCAGCAGGACGAGGTAGCCGGCGGTGTAGCCGACCGGGTACCAGAGCATGTCGGAGCCCTGGACGAGGACGAGGCCGGCGATGCCGAGGAAGGACGCGGCGGAGAGGTACTCGCCGCTGATGGCGGCGGCGTTCAGGCGGGGGCCGACGGTGCGGGAGGCGACGTAGAAGTCGGAGGTGGTGCGGGAGATGCGCAGGCCGAACGCGCCGACCAGGACGGTGGCGACGACGACGAGGGCGACGGCGGGTATCGCGTAGTTCGGGTTCATCGGTGCGTCACGGCTCTTCTCGTCACCGGTCCTCGACGAGGCGGACGAAGTCGCGTTCGTTGCGCTCGGCGCGGCGCACGTACCAGCGGGCGAGGAGGACCAGCGGGGCGTACAGGCCGAAGCCGAGGACGGCCCATTCGAGGCGGCGGGCGGCGGGCATGACCGCGAAGAGCAGCGGCAGCGGGCCGACGAGCAGTCCGAGGACGGCGAAGGCGGTGAGCCCGGCGCGCAGCTGGCTGCGCATCAGGGAGCGGACGTAGGTGTGGCCGAGGGTGGTCTGCTCGTCGATCTCGGTGCGGGGGCGGTAGTAGCCGGGGGCCCGGCCGGCGCGCCTGGGCGGGCCGGTGACGGTGACGCGGCGTTCGGCGGGGTCCTGGGGCACGCTCACGGCCTCCGCATGAGCAGGTCCCGCAGCTCGCGGGCGTGGCGGCGGCTGACCTGGAGCTCCTCGGTGCCGACCAGGACGCTGACCGTGCCGGCGTCCAGGCGGAGTTCGCCGATGTGGCGCAGGGCGACCAGGTGGCGGCGGTGGATGCGGACGAAGCCGCGGGCCCGCCAGCGCTCCTCCAGGGTGGACAGGGGGATGCGGACGAGATGGCTGCCCTTGTCGGTGTGCAGGCGGGCGTAGTCGCCCTGGGCCTCGACGTGGGTGATGTCGTCGACGGCCACGAAGCGGGTGACGCCGCCGAGCTCGACGGGGAGGTGGTCGGGGTCCGGTTCGTGCACGGGTATGCGGGGTGCGGCGCCGGTGGTGCCGCGCTGTTCGACGACGCGGCGGACCGCCTCGGCCAGCCGTTCCGTGCGGACGGGTTTGAGGACGTAGTCGACGGCCTTGAGGTCGAAGGCCTGGACGGCGAAGTCCTCGTGCGCGGTGACGAACACGACCAGCGGCGGCCGGGCGAAGCCGGTCAGCAGCCGGGCCAGGTCCAGTCCGTCGAGGCCGGGCATCTGGATGTCGAGGAAGACGACGTCGATGGCCTCGGGGCCGTGCGGTCCGGACTCCAGGGCCCGGTTGATGCGGCGCAGCGCCTCGGTGGCGTCGCCGGCGCCCTCCACGCTCCCGATCCGGGGGTCGGCGTCCAGCAGGTAGAGCAGTTCCTCCAGCGAGGGGCGTTCGTCGTCGACGGCGAGGGCGCGCAGCATGAACGTGGAGTGTAGGTGGAATCCGGACGCCTGGACATGGCTGGCTACAGTGCGGGCATGAACAGCAGGCCCTCGCCCTTCGACGAGCTCGACCGGAAGATCGTCACCGCGCTGATGGCGAACGCCAGGACGTCCTTCGCGGAGATCGGCACGGGGATCGGGCTGTCCGCGACGGCGGTCAAGCGCCGGGTGGACCGGCTGCGGGAGACCGGCGTGATCACCGGGTTCACGGCGACCGTGCGGCCGTCCGCGCTGGGCTGGCGCACCGAGGCGTACGTCGAGGTGTACTGCGAGGGGGCGGCGCCGCCGAGGCGGCTGGCGGAGGTCGTGCGGGGCTATCCGGAGATCACGGCGGCGATGACGGTGACCGGCGGGGCGGACGCGCTGCTGCATGTGCGGGCGCGGGACGTGGAGCACTTCGAGGAGGTGCTGGAGCGGATCCGGGCGGAGCCGTTCATCCGCAAGACGATCAGTGTGATGGTGCTGTCGCACCTGCTGCCGGACAGTCCGGAGGCCGGGGCGAACCATCCGGCGCCCGAGGGCGCGGCAGACATGCGCTGACCTGGGCGCATCAGACGTGCGCCGCCGGGCCTGAGGACGCAGCGATCGTGCGCCGACACGCAGCTCTTCTCGCTTGTCGTTCGTCCCGCCCGCTTCCTACCGTGGTGTCATCCCGCAGTCACCATCAGTGAGGAAGCGGAGGAACCCCTCTGTGTCCGACTCCCGTGTGCCGCGCCGGCGGCGGTTTCTCGTCTGCGAACCCAGACACTTCGCCGTGCAGTACGCGATCAACCCGTGGATGTGTTCCGGGGAACCCGTCCACGTGGGCCGTGCGCTGACCCAGTGGCGCGCGCTGATCGACACCTATCGCGCCCACGGGCACACCGTGGACGCCGTGACGCCGGTCCCCGGGCTGCCCGACATGGTGTTCGCGGCCAACGCGGCCCTGGTCGTGGACGGCCGGGTCTTCGGCTCGCTGTTCCACGCGCCGGAGCGCCGGCCCGAGTCCGTGCCCTACGAGACGTGGTTCAAGGGCGCGGGCTTCGACGTCCATCTGCCCGAGGCGGTCTGCGAGGGCGAGGGCGACCTCGTGCCGGCGGGCCGCTGGATCCTGGCCGGCACCGGCTTCCGCACCACGCCGGAGGCGCACCGCGAGGTGCAGGAGTACTTCGGGCGGCCGGTGGTGTCGCTGACGCTGGTGGACCCGTACTTCTACCATCTGGACACGGCCCTGTTCGTCCTCGACGACGGCCACGACGGGGGTGACGGGAACATCGTCTACTACCCGGGGGCCTTCTCGCCGGGCAGCCGTGAGGTGCTGGAGCGGCTCTACCCGGACGCGGTGCTCGCCACCCGCGAGGACGCCATGGCGTTCGGGCTCAATTCCGTGTCCGACGGGCGGCACGTGTTCATCTCGCCCGGGGCGCGGGAACTCGCCGGACGGCTCGCGGGCCTCGGCTACGTCCCCGTCCCCGTCGACCTGTCCGAGTTCCACAAGGCCGGTGGCGGCATCAAGTGCTGCACCCAGGAGATCCGGGAGATCCGCTCATGACCGCACCCGCCCGCACCCGCGGCTCCGAGGAGCTGATCCGCGCGGAGGAGCCCGTCCTCGCCCACAACTACCATCCGCTGCCCGTGGTCGTGGCCCGCGCGGAGGGCGCCTGGGTGGAGGATGTGGAGGGCCGCCGCTATCTGGACATGCTGGCGGGCTACTCGGCGCTCAACTTCGGTCACCGCCACCCGGCGCTGATCGAGGCCGCGCACCGCCAGCTGGACCGGCTGACGCTGACCTCGCGCGCCGTCGACGCGACGCTGCGGCGCCTGCTGGGCGAGGAGGCCGTGGCGTCCGCGGAGATGGCGGAGGCGTCCGAGCTGGCGCTGCGGGCC
>NZ_WWHX01000258.1 GCF_009862125.1 Streptomyces sp. SID5910 | reverse complement strand
TAAGCTGATCGACAAGCCGCTGATGCGCAACGTGCTGGCCGACCTCGCGATCGAGTCGGAGGCGGCGACCACGCTCGCGCTGCGGCTGGCGGCGGCGTACGACGACGGGGGCGAGCGGGAGCGGGCGCTGCTGAGGCTGGCGGTGCCGGCGGCGAAGTACTGGGTGACCAAGCGCTGTGCGCCGGTGGCGGTGGAGGCCGCCGAGTGCCTGGGCGGCAACGGCTACGTCGAGGAGTCCGGGCTGCCCCGGCTGGTGCGCGAGTCGCCGCTGAACTCGATCTGGGAGGGCGCCGGCAACGTGCAGGCGCTGGACGTGCTGCGGGCGCTCGCGCGGGAGCCGCTGGCGATGGACGCGTATCTGACGGAGGTGGGCCTCGCCCGGGGAGCCGACCACCGGCTGGACGCGGCGATCAGGGGCCTGCTGACGGAACTGGCCGATCTGGAGGCCGCCGAGGGGCGGGCCCGGCGGCTGGTGGAGCGGCTGGCGCTGGTGCTCCAGGGCTCGCTGCTGGTGCGGTACGCGCCGCCGGAGGTCGCCGACGCGTTCTGTGCCTCGCGGCTGGGCGGCGACGGGGGCGCGGCCTTCGGCACGCTGCCGCCGACCCTGGACCTGGCGTCGGTCGTGAAGCGGGCCCGTCCGGTGGCCTGATCCGGCCCCGGCGGCGCGCTGAAGACCGCGCGGCACGGGGGTGGTGCTGCGCCGACACGGCACCACCCCCGCCACACAGGCCCGTTCAGGCCGCGTACGCCGCTCGAGACGGCGTGGCCCAAGTTTCGGACACGGTCACGGCCGTCCACCAGGGTTGCAAAGGGTTGCAACTTGCTGCCGACTGTGTGCGGACTGTGTCCGTCCGTCAGGGGAAAGCGGTCAGTATTGAGACGAACATCCGGGACGATCACGGGCTCCCCGCCGGCCGGCCGCGCGGGCCCTCGCCCCGGGCCCTGCTTCTGCTTCTGCTTCTGCTTCTGCTTCCGGAAGGACGAGGACCAGTGGCGCTCTCGCCGATGGACGTGCCGCAGTTCGCCGCCGTCGACACGGCGCGTGCGGCGCGGATGCTCAGCGAGGTCCGCTCCGCCAGACTCTCGGGCACGCGCGCCCCGGCGGCGCCGCGTCCGGTCATCGAGCAGTCCTGGGCGCGGATGCTGCGCGGCGGCGTCGACCCGGACCACGACGTCCGCGCCGGGCTGCTGTCCCGGGAGGAGGTGCGGCGCCGGCGGGAGGCCTCGCCGCTGCGGCACGTGCTGCCGGTGCTGCGGGAGGGGCTGCTGTCGGTCGCGGACGTCGCCCACCACATCATGGTGGTCGCCGACGACGAGGGCCGGGTGCTGTGGCGGGAGGGCAGCACGCCGGTGCTGCGCAAGGCCGACGGGCTCGGCTTCGAACTCGGCGCGGACTGGCGGGAGGACGTCGTCGGCACCAACGGCGTGGGCACGCCGGCGGTCACCCGGCGGCCGGTGCAGGTCTTCGCCTCCGAGCACTTCGTGCGCTCCCAGGCGGCCTGGACCTGCGCCGGGGCGCCGATCACCGACCCGCGCAGCGGCCGGCTGCTCGGCGTGGTCGACGTGAGCGGGCCGCTGGAGACGATGCACCCGGCCACGCTCGCCTGGGTCGACTCGGTGGCCAAGCTCGCCGAGGCCCGGCTGCGCGAGCTGCACGTGCGGTCGCTGGAGCGGCTGCGCGCGGTGGCGGCGCCGGTGCTGGCCCGGCTCGACGGGCGCGCGCTGGTGGTGGACCGGGACGGCTGGACGGCCGCGGTGACGGGGATGCCGTACACGGAGCGGGTGGTGCTGCCGGGGACGCCGGCGGCGGGTCCGCGGTGGCTGCCGGCGTTCGGGGAGTGCGCCGTGGAGCCGCTGGCCGAGGGCTGGCTGGTACGGGTCGCCGCCGAGCCGGTGCCCACCGGAGCCCCCCGGATCGTGCTCGACCTCGGGCGGCCGCGCCGCTGGACGGTCCGGGTGCTGGACGGCGCCGGGCCCTGGGAGCGGGAACTGAGCCCGCGCCACGCCGAACTGCTGTACCTGCTGGCCGTCCGGCGCGCCGGACGCAGCGCCGCGGAACTGGCGGAGGACCTCTTCGGCGACCCGGCGCGCACGGTGACGGTGCGGGCCGAGATGTCCCGGGTCCGGCGCTACCTCGGGGCCTATCTGCGGCACCGGCCGTACCGTTTCCGCGACGACGCCGAGGTGGAGGTCCTCCTCCCGGACGATCCCCGCGACCTGCTGCCCGGCTCGACCGCGCCGGCGGTGGCGGAGCGCCGGGCGCCGGTCCCGGCCGGGCCGCCGCCACCAGCCCCGGACAGCCCCGTATAGCCCCCGAAAGGTGGTTCGTTTCCGCATATTTGCAGAGTCCGGCTCCGCGGGCCCCTCCGCCTGCCGTAGCATCCTCCACGGACCGCCCCCGCTGCTTCTCGGTCAACGCACGGAACACCGGGCGCAGTTGGATCGGGGCCCGTGGAGGTTCTATGAAGCAGCGCGGCAGACACCGCCGGCGCCGTCGGGGCAGGGCGCTGCGCGCGGCCCTGACCGGGGCCGCCCTCGCGCTCACCGGCGCCGCCACCATGATCAGCGCCTCGCAGGCCACGGTCGCCGGCGACCCCGGCGCCCTGAAGCCGCTCGCCGCGACCGACGCGCTGCGGCTCACCGAGCACCGGGTGCCCGCGCCCTGGCTCGACCGGCTCTCCGCCGCGATGGGCGGGCCGGTGGGCGCCGACGCCGTCCTCGGCTCCGCCGACCGCACCCTGCGCGACGCCGCCGACTGCGCGGCCGGGGAGCGCGAGGCCCTGCCGGTCTCCCCCGCGGCCACGCGCGCCTACTGCTGGGACGCCGAGGACACCCGGGGCTGGCGGCCGGGCGCGGTCACCACCTCGTCGGACGCCGGCGCGGGCGGCCGCTGGGGCTCCCACCGGGTCGTCCTGTCCGCCTGGAGCCGCGACGACGGCACGTCCGGGGACGGGATCGCCCGGGTCTCCTTCGTCGACGCGGACGATCCCGCCCGCCCCGTCTACACCTCGGCGCTGCTCGCCGTCCCGGTGGACGGCGGACGCGACTACCGGGCGCTCACCTCCCCCGTCTCCGGCATGGTCTGGTACCGGGACAAGCTGCTGGTCACCGCCGGCACCGGGGACCGCAACGCGCTGTACGTGTACGACGTGGACCGGATCCAGCGCGCCGGCGCCGACGCCGGCGCGGTCGGCCGGGTGCCCGGCGGCTGGGCGGCGTACGGCCACCGGTACGTGCTGCCCGCCGTCGCCTCCTACCGCCTCGCCGACACGCCGGACGCCGCGCGGCCCGCCGCGATCTCCCTGGACCGCGGCACGGTCCCGGCCGGCCTGGTGGCGAGCGAGTACGTCCCCGCCGGCGCCGACCGGCCCACCCGCCTGTGGCGCTACGCGCTCGGCACCGACCCGGCCCACGCCGGGCTGGCGGCCACCGACTCCGCCGGGCACGTGGACGCGCGGGAGGCGTACGAGACGGGGGCGACCGAGGTCGCCGGCGTGCTGGCCCACCGCCCGGCCGGCGCGGCGCGCTCCGACTGGTACCTGGACGGGCCGGCCGGCGACCGTGACGGACGCGGGACGCTGTGGCGGCAGGACACGGAGGGCGCGCGGGCCACGGAGTGCGGTGCCGACGCGTCGCGCCAGTGCTGGAGCGGACCGCCGGGTTCCCTGTCGTACGGGGCGGGGACCGACGAGGTCTGGTCCCAGTCGGGGGACATGCTCTTCACGCTGCCGCTGACCTCGGTGGACGAGGCGCTCGGCTGACGGCGGGGGCCCCTCCACGGCGGACTCCGACCAGGATCCGCCGGGCGCGCGACCGGATCGACAGATCTCGCGGCCGGATGATTCCCTGACCGGCATGACCAACATCGCCGTGACCACCTGGTCCCTGGAGCAGACCGCGCCGGCCGATCTGCTGCCGGCCGCCGCCCCGGAGGGGGACGTGCGGATCGTCCGCGCCGAGGTGCCCTCGCCCGAGTTCAGCCGCTTCCTGTACGCCTCCGTCGGCGGCGACATCCGCTGGACGGACCGGCTGGGCTGGACCTACGCGCGGTGGCAGGAGCACCTCCAGCGGCCCGGCGTGGAGACCTGGGTGGCCTACGACCGGGGCACGCCCGCCGGGTACGTGGAGCTGACGGCCGGGGACGACGGCGTCGTGGAGATCGAGTACTTCGGCCTGATCCCGGCCTTCCGCGGCCGGCGCATCGGCGGGCACCTGCTGTCGTACGGGACCGCCCGCGCCTGGGATCTCGCGGACCGCTGGCCGGGGCTGGCCACGACCAAGCGGGTGTGGCTGCACACGTGCAGCAAGGACGGCGAGTTCGCGATGGACAACTACCAGCGCCGCGGCTTCCGCCTCTTCGACACCAAGGTCGAGGAAGAACCGGAGGTGCGCACTCCGGGTCCCTGGCCCGGCGCCTTCCCGTCCTGACCTGCTCCGAAGCGTCCCTTTTCGGCCTGTGTGAGCCACGACACCCCTGTCTCGCTCTACGGGACAGGGGCGTCCGCATTTTGGACGAAGGTGGACTGTGTCCAGATCGCCGTGCCACGCTTCCGTCATGTCCGGAACTGGAATCGCCTTGGTGAGTCGGCGGCACGTCGACCTCGGCCGCATGTCCAGCGCCATCTGTCCGATGCGCTGAGAGCTCCTCCAGCACCACCCGGATTTCTCGCATTCGCCTCCTCCCGCGCAACGAAGCGCACGTGTACCCATGCGCCCGCGCGCAGGTCAGAGCCGCATTCCGCCTGTCCCGAAGGACGTGTCAACCATGGCCGCCACCCCGCCGAAGCCTGCTGCCACGACTCCCCGCCGCAAGGTGAGCCGTCACCGTGGCGAGGGTCAGTGGGCTATGGGTCATTTCACCCCGCTCAACGGCAACGAGCAGACCAAGAAGGACGACGACGGTCTCAACGTACGGACACGTATTGAGACGATCTACTCCAAGCGGGGATTCGACTCCATCGACCCCGGTGACCTGCGCGGACGGATGCGCTGGTGGGGTCTGTACACCCAGCGCAAGCAGGGCATCGACGGCGGCAAGACCGCGATCCTGGAGCCCGAGGAGCTGGACGACAGCTACTTCATGCTGCGCGTCCGCATCGACGGCGGCGCCCTGACCACCGCTCAGCTGCGCGTCATCGGCGAGATCTCGCAGGAGTTCGCGCGCGGCACGGCCGACATCACCGACCGGCAGAACGTCCAGTACCACTGGATCCGGATCGAGGACGTGCCCGAGATCTGGCAGCGCCTGGAGGGCGTCGGCCTGTCCACCGTCACCGCCTGCGGCGACACGCCCCGCGTGATGATCGGCTCCCCGGTCGCGGGCATCGCCGAGGACGAGATCATCGACGGCACGCCGGCCCTGGAGGAGATGAAGCGCCGGGTCCTGAACAACCCGGCCTACTCGAACCTGCCGCGCAAGTTCAAGACCGCGATCTCCGGCTCGCCCGTGCTGGACGTCGTGCACGAGATCAACGACGTGGCGTTCGTCGGCGTCGAACACCCCGAGCACGGCCCGGGCTTCGACCTGTGGGTCGGCGGCGGCCTGTCCACCAACCCCAAGCTGGGTGTGCGCCTGGGCGCCTGGGTGCCGATCGAGGACGTGCCGGACGTCTACGAGGGCGTCATCTCGATCTTCCGCGACTACGGCTACCGGCGGCTGCGCAACCGCGCCCGCCTGAAGTTCCTGGTCGCCGACTGGGGCGCGGAGAAGTTCCGTCAGGTGCTGGAGGACGAGTACCTGAAGCGCGAGCTGACCGACGGTCCCGCGCCCGCCGAGCCGACGACCCGCTGGCGCGACCACATCGGCGTGCACCGACAGAAGGACGGCCGCCACTACGTCGGCTTCGCCCCGCGCGTCGGCCGCGTCGACGGCACCACCCTGACGAAGATCGCCGACCTCGCGGAGGCGCACGGCTCGGGCCGGGTCCGCACCACCGTCGAGCAGAAGATGATCATCCTCGATGTCGAGGAGGGCCAGGTCGACTCCCTGGTGGAGTCCCTGGAGGCGCTGGACCTCTCCGCCCGGCCCTCGACCTTCCGGCGCGGCACCATGGCCTGCACCGGCATCGAGTTCTGCAAGCTCGCCATCGTCGAGACCAAGGCGCGCGGCGCCTCGCTCATCGACGAACTGGAGCGCCGCCTGCCGGAGTTCGACGAGCCCCTCACCATCAACCTCAACGGCTGCCCGAACGCCTGCGCCCGCATCCAGACCGCGGACATCGGCCTCAAGGGCCAGCTGGTTTTGAACGACCAGGGCGAGCAGGTCGAGGGCTACCAGGTGCACCTCGGCGGCGCGCTGGGCCTGGAGCCCGGCTTCGGCCGCAAGGTGCGCGGCCTGAAGGTGACGGCGGCGGAGCTGCCGGACTACGTGGAGCGCGTGCTCAAGCGCTACCAGGCCGAGCGCGAGGACGGCGAGCGCTTCGCCACCTGGGCGGCCCGTGCCTCGGAGGAGGCGCTGTCATGAGCGAGCGTGCCGCGCCCTTCTACTGCCCCTACTGCGGCGACGAGGACCTTCGGCCGAGCGAAGAAGGTCACGGCGCCTGGGAATGCGCGGCGTGCAACCGCGCATTCCAGTTGAAGTTCCTCGGGCTGATGGCCTGCGGACTTCAGCCCAACTCCACGGGAGGGGAACCGACATGACGGCCACTCAGGAACAGCGGACGACCGAGGAACTCAAGGCGCTGGCCGAGCGGGCGGGCCGCGAGCTGGAGGACGCCTCGGCACTGGAGATCCTCCAGTGGGCCGCGGAGTCCTTCGGCAGCCGCTTCTGCGTGACCTCCTCCATGGAGGACGCGGTCGTCGCCCACCTCGCCTCCCGCGCCCTGCCCGGCGTGGACGTCGTGTTCCTCGACACCGGCTACCACTTCCCGGAGACCATCGGCACCCGGGACGCGGTCGAGGCCGTGATGGACGTCAACGTCATCACGCTCACCCCGCGCCAGAGCGTCGCCGAGCAGGACGCCGAGTACGGCCCGAGGCTGCACGACCGCGACCCCGACCTGTGCTGCGCGCTGCGCAAGGTGAAGCCGCTGGAGGAGGGCCTCGCCGGCTACCTGGCCTGGGCGACCGGCCTGCGCCGCGACGAGTCCGAGACCCGCGCCAACACCCCCGTGGTCGGCTGGGACGAGAAGCGCCGGAAGGTGAAGATCTCCCCCATCGCCAAGTGGTCACAGGAAGATGTGCAAACGTACGTCGCCGAGCACGGAGTCCTCACCAACCCGCTGCTGATGGACGGCTATGCCTCCGTGGGCTGCGCGCCCTGCACCCGCCGGGTGCTGGAGGGCGAGGACGCCCGGGCCGGCCGCTGGGCGGGCCGCTCCAAGACCGAGTGCGGACTGCACGGCTGACATGACGACGACCACCGAGATTCAGGAGAACCACGTGACGACCGGAGCCACCGTCTGGCTCACGGGTCTGCCGAGCGCCGGCAAGACCACCATCGCGCACGAGCTGGCCGGCCGGCTGCGCGAGGAGGGCCACCGCGTCGAGGTGCTCGACGGCGACGAGATCCGCGAGTTCCTCTCGGCGGGCCTCGGCTTCAGCCGCGAGGACCGGCACACCAACGTGCAGCGCATCGGCTTCGTCGCCGAACTGCTCGCCCGCAACGGCGTCACCGCGCTGGTCCCGGTCATCGCGCCGTACGCGGACAGCCGGGACGCGGTGCGCAAGCGGCACGAGGCGCACGGCACCGCGTACGTGGAGGTGCACGTGGCCACTCCGGTCGAGGTGTGCTCGGTGCGCGACGTGAAGGGCCTGTACGCCAAGCAGGCCGCGGGCGAGCTGACGGGGCTCACCGGCGTCGACGACCCGTACGAGGAACCCGTCACGCCCGATCTGCGCATCGAGTCGCAGGACCAGACCGTCCAGGAGTCCGCCGCGGCGGTGTACGCCCTGCTCAGCGAAAGGGGACTGGCATGACGACGACCGTCGCCACGGTCAAGGAGGGCGAGGGCGCCGCGAGCAGCCCGTACGCCCTCTCCCACCTCGACGCCCTCGAGTCCGAGGCGGTGCACATCTTCCGCGAGGTGGCGGGCGAGTTCGAGCGGCCGGTGATCCTCTTCTCCGGCGGCAAGGACTCCATCCTCATGCTGCACCTGGCGCTGAAGGCGTTCGCCCCCGCGTCCGTGCCGTTCTCCCTGCTGCACGTCGACACCGGGCACAACTTCCCCGAGGTCCTGGACTACCGCGACCGCACGGTCGAGAAGCACGGGCTGCGCCTGCACGTGGCCTCCGTGCAGGACTACATCGACCGGGGCGTGCTCAAGGAGCGCGCGGACGGCACCCGCAACCCGCTCCAGACGCTGCCGCTGACCGAGAAGATCCAGGCGGAGAAGTTCGACGCCGTCTTCGGCGGCGGGCGCCGCGACGAGGAGAAGGCCCGCGCCAAGGAGCGGGTGTTCTCGCTGCGCGACGAGTTCTCCCAGTGGGACCCGCGCCGCCAGCGCCCGGAGCTGTGGAACCTGTACAACGGCCGGCACGCCCCCGGCGAGCACGTCCGGGTCTTCCCGCTGTCCAACTGGACCGAGCTGGACGTGTGGCAGTACATAGCCCGCGAGGGCATCGAACTGCCCGAGATCTACTACGCCCACGAGCGCGAGGTGTTCGCGCGCGCCGGGATGTGGCTGACCGCCGGCGAGTGGGGCGGCCCGAAGGACGGCGAGACGGTGGTCGAGCGGCGGGTCCGCTACCGCACCGTCGGCGACATGTCCTGCACCGGCGCGGTCGACTCCGACGCCGACACCATCGAGAAGGTGATCGCCGAGATCGCCGCCTCCCGGCTCACCGAGCGCGGCGCGACGCGTGCCGACGACAAGCTCTCCGAGGCCGCGATGGAAGACCGCAAGCGCGAGGGGTACTTCTAGACATGAGCAGCACCACCGAGCCCGTAGAGCCGCTGTCGGTCGAGCAGTTGTCGGAGACCACCCTGCTGCGGTTCGCCACCGCGGGGTCCGTCGACGACGGCAAGTCCACCCTGGTGGGCCGTCTGCTGCACGACTCCAAGTCGGTCCTCGTGGACCAGCTTGAGGCCGTGGAGCGCGCCTCCGCTAGCCGCGGCCAGGAGGCCCCCGACCTCGCGCTGCTCACCGACGGCCTGCGCGCCGAGCGTGAGCAGGGCATCACCATCGACGTGGCCTACCGCTACTTCGCCACGCCCCGGCGCCGGTTCATCCTGGCCGACACTCCCGGGCACGTGCAGTACACCCGGAACATGGTCACCGGCGCGTCCACGGCCGAGCTGACGGTGGTCCTGGTCGACGCCCGCAACGGCGTCGTCGAGCAGACCCGCCGGCACGCCGCGATCGCCGCGCTGCTGCGGGTGCCGCACGTCGTGCTCGCCGTCAACAAGATGGACCTGGTCGAGTACAAGGAGTCCGTGTTCGCCGCCATCGCCGAGGAGTTCACGGCGTACGCGACCGAGCTGGGCGTCCCGGAGGTCACCGCGATCCCGATCTCGGCGCTCGCCGGCGACAACGTGGTGGAGCCGTCCGCGGTCATGGACTGGTACGGCGGCCCGACGGTCCTGGAGCACCTGGAGACCGTCCCGGTCAGCCACGACCTGGCGCACTGCCACGCCCGGCTGCCCGTGCAGTACGTGATCCGGCCGCAGACCGCCGAGCACCCCGACTACCGGGGCTACGCGGGCCAGATCGCCGCCGGCACCTTCCGCGTCGGCGACGAGGTGACCGTGCTGCCGTCGGGCCGCACCTCGAAGGTGTCCGGCATCGACCTGCTGGGCGAGCCCGTCGACGCGGCCTGGACGCCGCAGTCGGTGACGCTGCTGCTGGAGGACGACATCGACGTCTCCCGCGGCGACCTGATCGTGCCCAGCAAGGACGCCCCGGCCACCACCCAGGACGTCGAGGCCACCGTCTGCCATGTCGCCGACGCGCCGCTGACCGTGGGCCACCGCGTGCTGCTCAAGCACGGCACCCGCACGGTCAAGGCCATCGTCAGGGACATCCCGGCCCGCCTCACGCTGGACGACCTGTCGCTGCACCCGCACCCCGGGCAGCTCGTCGCCAACGACATCGGCCGGGTGAAGATCCGCACCGCCGAGCCGCTGCCCGCCGACTCCTACGCCGACTCCCGCCGCACCGGTTCGTTCATCCTGATCGACCCGAGCGACGGCACCACGCTCACCGCCGGCATGGCCGGCGAGTCCTTCGCCGCGCCCGAGCCGGTCAAGGACGAGTCGGACGACGACGGGTGGGACTTCTGAGCATGAACTCCCCCGACTTCTACTCCACGTTCGCGAAGGAGGGCGGCCGCGTCGGCAGCGGCGCCCTCGGCAGCGGGCAGGGCGGAGTGGCGCGATGTGTGCGCTGACGTACGCGCACTGCCCGCGCGCCCGCACCCCCCACCCGCACAGCCGAAGACCTGCCGACCTCCCGGCCACGACCTGACACCTCGGACGAACCGACAGGCGTGACCGCCGGGCCAACGAGAGGAAAGCCTCCCGTGCCTGCCAGCACCGCTCTGCGCCGCACCCTCGCGGTCATAGCCGCCCTGCCGCTCCTCACCCTCGCCGCCTGCGGGTACGGCTCCGAGTCCGAGGGCGACGACAACGCCAAGGTGGCCGCCGGCGCCGAGAAGATCGACGGACTGGACTCCGTCCGCATCGGCTACTTCGGCAACATCACCCACGCCACCGCCCTGGTCGGGAACCAGAAGGGCTTCTTCCAGAAGGCGCTGGGCGGCACGGAGGCCAAGTACGCGACCTTCAACGCGGGCCCGTCCGAGATCGAGGCGCTGAACTCCAAGTCCATCGACATCGGCTGGATCGGCCCCTCCCCCTCGATCAACGGCTACACCAAGTCGGACGGCAAGAACCTGCGGATCATCGGTGGTTCGGCCTCCGGCGGCGTGAAGCTGGTGGTGAACCCCGACAAGATCAAGTCCCTGAAGGACATCAAGGGCAAGCGCATCGCGACCCCGCAGCTCGGCAACACGCAGGACGTGGCGTTCCTCAACTGGATCGCCGAGCAGGGCTGGAAGGTCGACGCGCAGAGCGGCAAGGGCGACGTGACGGTCGTCCGCAGCGACAACAAGGTCACCCCGGACGCCTACAAGTCCGGTTCCCTGGACGGCGCCTGGGTGCCCGAGCCGACCGCCTCCAAGCTGGTCGCCGAGGGCGGCAAGGTGCTGCTGGACGAGTCGACGCTGTGGCCGGACAAGAAGTTCGTGATCACGAACATCATCGTGTCGCAGAAGTTCCTCAAGGAGCACCCGAAGGCCGTCGAGGCCGTGCTGAAGGCCTCGGTCGACACCAACGAGTGGATCAAGGCCAACCCGGAGGAGGCCAAGGCCGCGGCCAACAAGCAGCTGGAGAAGGACACGGGCAAGGCGCTGCCGGCCGAGGTCCTGGACCCGGCGTGGAAGTCGATCGAGGTCACCGACGACCCGCTGGCCGCCACCCTCGACTCGCAGGCCGAGCACGCCGTGAAGGCGGGTCTGCTGGAGGAGCCCGACCTTCAGGGCATCTACGACCTCACGCTGCTCAACAAGGTCCTCAAGGCCAAGGGGCAGCCCGCGGTCGACGACGCCGGCCTCGGCGTCAAGTAAGTCCGGACCCGACCATTCCCAGGAGGTGACGACCATGGCCACGACCCTCGCCAAGGCCGCCGACGGCACCGGTGCGGCCACGCACGCCGCCCGGATCGAGCACGTCTCGAAGTCGTTCGCGGGACCCGCCGGACAGCAGCTCGTGCTGGACGACATCACCCTCGATGTCGCGCCCGGCGAGTTCGTCACCCTCCTGGGGGCCTCCGGCTGCGGCAAGTCCACGCTGCTGAACCTGGTGGCGGGCCTGGACAGGCCGAGCGCCGGCGCGATCAGCACGGACGGGCGGCCGGCCCTGATGTTCCAGGAGCACGCCCTGTTCCCGTGGCTGACCGCGGGCAAGAACATCGAACTCGCCCTGAAACTGCGGGGCGTGCCGAAGTCCGAGCGTCGCGACAAGGCCGAGGAACTGCTCGAGCTCGTCCGGCTGAAGGGCGCCTACGGCAAGCGGGTCCACGAGCTGTCGGGCGGCATGCGCCAGCGGGTCGCGCTGGCGCGCGCGCTCGCCCAGGAGAGCAAGCTGCTGCTGATGGACGAGCCGTTCGCGGCGCTGGACGCCATCACGCGGGACGTGCTGCACGACGAGCTGACCCGGATCTGGCGCGAGACACGGCTCTCCGTCCTGTTCGTCACGCACAACGTACGCGAGGCCGTGCGGCTCGCCGAGCGCGTGGTGCTGCTGTCCTCCCGCCCCGGGCGCATCGCGCGCGAGTGGACGGTGGGCATCCCGCACCCGCGCCGCATCGAGGACACCGCCGTGGCGGAACTGTCCGTCGAGATCACCGAAGAACTGCGTGGGGAGATCCGCCGCCATGGCCAGCACTGAGACGACCAGCCCGGCGAAGGACGCCGGCGACCTCGCCGGTCTGGAGGCGGGCCTCGACGCACTGGAGACGGTGCAGCAGGGCCGCAAGCCGTTCCGGCAGACCTTCGTCGAGAAGATCCTGCCGCCCACGGTCGCGGTGCTCCTGGTCCTGGCGATCTGGCAGGGGCTGGTGTCGTTCGGCATCGTCGACGACCCGTCCAAGCTGCCCGCCCCGTCCGACGTGTGGCACGTCGTCCAGCAGGCCTGGCTCCAGGGCGACCTGCTCGGCTACATCTGGACCAGCGTCTCGCGCGGCCTGCTCGGCTTCTGCTTCGCCCTGCTGATCGGCACCCCGCTCGGGCTGGTGGTGGCGCGGGTGAAGTTCGTGCGGGCGGCGATCGGCCCGATCCTGTCCGGGCTCCAGTCGCTGCCGTCGGTGGCCTGGGTGCCGCCGGCCGTGATCTGGCTGGGCCTGAACAACTCGATGATGTACGCCGTCATCCTGCTGGGCGCGGTGCCGTCCATCGCCAACGGCCTCGTCTCCGGCGTCGACCAGATCTCCCCGCTCTTCCTGCGGGCGGGCCGCACGCTGGGCGCGACGGGGCTGAAGGGCACCTGGCACATCGTGCTGCCGGCCGCGCTGCCCGGCTATGTGGCGGGGCTCAAGCAGGGCTGGGCGTTCTCCTGGCGCTCCCTGATGGCCGCGGAGATCATCGCGTCCTTCCCCGACCTGGGCGTGGGCCTCGGCCAGTTGCTGGAGAACGGCCGCAACGCCAGCGACATGGCCATGGTCTTCGAGGCCATCCTGCTGATCCTGGTCGTCGGCATCGCCATCGACCTGCTGATCTTCAGTCCGCTGGAGCGGTGGGTGCTGCGCAGCCGCGGTCTGCTGGTGAAGAGCTGAGGTACGACATGTCCACGCCGGTCCTGCTGGTCATCGCCCACGGCAGCCGCGATCCGCGGCACGCCGCGACCGTGCACGCCCTGGTCCGCCGGGTCAGGGCGCTGCGCCCGGACGTACGGGTGGAGACCGGCTTCCTGGACTTCAACGTCCCCTCCGTGCAGGGCGTCCTGGAGTCCCTGGAGACGGAGGGGGTGCGGGACGTGGTGGCGCTGCCGCTGCTGCTGACCCGCGCCTTCCACGCCAAGGCCGACATCCCGGCCGTCCTCGCGGACGCGCCGGCGCGGCTGCGCATCCGGCAGGCGGAGGTCCTCGGGCCCTCGCCGCTGCTGCTGTCGGCGCTGGAGCGGCGCCTGTACGAGGCGGGACTCACGCCCGCCGACAAGTCCTCGACCGGGGTCGTGCTGGCCTCGGCGGGGTCCTCCGACCCGGAGGCGATCGCAGTGATCGCAGAAATCGCGCGGGAGTGGCGGCGCACCGGTTGGTGCGCCGTGCGGCCTGCGTTCGCCTCCGCATCCCTGCCCCGCACCGAGGACGCGGTCCGCGAACTGCGTGCCGCCGGCTGCGCGCGTGTCGCCGTCGCCCCGTACGTGCTGGCCCCCGGTTTCCTGCCGGACCGCATCGCGCGGGGCGCGGCCGGCGCGGACGTGCTGGCGGACGTCCTGGGCCCGGCTCCGGAGGTGGCGCGGCTGCTTCTGAAGCGCTACGACGCCGCCCGGGCGGCTGCCCTGCCGGCCCTGGTCGCGGTCGGCGCCTGACGCCGGTCAAGCACCGGGCGCGGTCAGCTCCACCAGCTTGACGACGGTGTTCCAGTTGCGGCTGGTGGCGATCACACCCTTGTTCACGCGGGGCTTGGACAGTGCCTCGGCGAGCTTGGAGCGGCCGAGGCCGTCCGGGGCGTACAGGTACAGGGCGCGGTCGCCGAGCCGGAACTCCTCGGGGAGGAACGCGGCCCGGTCGAGCGACGCGAAGCGTTCCTCGCCGACCGGCGCGGAGAAGTAGGTGACGTGGAGCTGCTTGGGCTCCAGGTCGGCGGCGGGGAAGGGGCAGGCCTCGGCGACGGCCCGCAGATAGGCGTGGTCGCGCACGATGACGTCCACGAGGAAGCCGAAGTGCTTCTCGATCGCCTGCGACAACTCGGCGGCCAGGGACTCCTCGTCCCCGTGGCCGGAGGTGAACACGGCCTGCCCGCTCTGGAGATGGGTGCGTACGGCGTCGTGCCCGAGACCTTCGAGCAGCGCGCGCAGCTCGGCCATCGGGACCTTCTTCGCGCCGCCCACGTTGATCCCGCGCAGCAGCGCCGCATACGTCGTCGTCATGGGCACACCATAGGTCCTGTCGTCACATTCCCGGCGTCCGCCCGAAGGGCGGGCACGGCGGCGTCTGGTGCGTGCGATCGCAAGGCGCCGGAGCGCCTTCGTGGCGGAGCCACGTAGGCGGTTCGGCAACGCGGCGAGCGTGCGTGCCAGGCGCCGCCGTGCAGGCGGGAATGTGACGACAGGGCCTACGGCCGTCGTGCCCCGTGGGGGTGGGCACGACGGCCGGTCCGCCGGGCGGACGTGCGCGTTACTCTCGCCGATCCGCGGGGCGGGGTTCAACCACTACACGCGCCTGTGACTTATTCAACAACCCTGCGGAAGGAAACCTGGCGGAATCCCGGCCTCCGGGCGCACCCTGATCACCGCCCCCGAGAGGGCCGGATAGATGTAAGGGACCGTCGTCCTCCCCAGCGGTGAGATCGGACCTGCGAGGGGATGAGCCGGGCCCGTCCCACTTCACCGGTGAGCACGACGAGACGGACCTGTCCGGGCCATACCGTCGAAGCGGAAGGTGGCGGCAGGGGCCGCAACCGCAGACGAGGGGGCAAGCCCGTCATGGGGAACGGAGACACACGGGTGCGGGGGATCGCCGCCCGGGCCGGCGGCTGGAGCGCCCGGCACCGATGGGCTGCCGTCGGGATCTGGGTACTGTTCGTCGTCCTGGCGATGGGGCTCGGTTCGGCAGCCGGCCGGGTCGACGTCAACGAGAGCGACCAGATGGGCGGCGAGACGCACACCGCCGCCCGGATCGTCGAGGACGCCGGGATCGACGAACCGGCCGGTGAGACCGTCCTGATCCAGGCGAAGGACGGCAAGCTGACGGCCACGGACGCCGAGTTCCGCGCCGCCGTCACCGCGGTCGTCGAGGCGGTGGAGGGCACCGGCGAGGTCACCGGCGTGACCTCGCCGTACGAGGCGAGGACGATCTCGAAGGACGGCCGCAGCGCGCTGGTGCAGTTCGACATGCGCGGCGAGGCGGACACCGCCGGCGAGCGCGTCGAGCCGGTGCTGAAGGCCGTCGAGGGAGTCCAGAAGGACCACGGGTCGCTGCGGATCGAGGAGATCGGCGGCGCCAGCATGATGAAGACGTTCGACGACGCGTTCGGCGACGACTTCCAGAAGGCCGAGTACTCCGCGGTGCCGGTGGCCCTCGGCATCCTGCTCGTCGCGTTCGGCGCGCTGGTCGCCGCGCTGGTGCCGGTGGCGCTGGCGATCACCGCGATCATGGCGACGATGGGTCTGATGGGCCTCGTCAGCCACTTCCAGCCGATGAGCGACACCGCCAACTCCGTGATGCTGCTGGTCGGTCTGGCCGTCGGCGTCGACTACTGCCTGTTCTACCTGCGCCGTGAGCGCGAGGAGCGTGCCGCGGGCCGGGACGCCCAGACCGCGCTGCGGATCGCCGCCGCGACCAGTGGCCGGGCGATCGTCGTCTCCGGTGTCACGGTGTGCGTGGCGATGGCGGGCATGCTGTTCACCGGCATCGCCGAGTTCGAGGCGATGGGCCTGGCCTCGCTGATGGTCGTCGCGGTCGCCATGGTCGGCTCCGTGACGGTGCTGCCTGCGCTGCTGTCGCTGCTGGGCGAGCGGGTGGAGAAGGGGCGCGTCCCGTTCCTGCGCCGGCGCCGGCCGAGTGGCACGAACGAGGGCAGCCGGTTCTGGACGGCCGTGCTGAAGCGCGTACTGGCCAAGCCGCTGCTGTCCGCCGCGGTCGCCGTCGGCGCCCTGCTGGCCGTCGCCGCGCCCGCGCTGGGCATGAAGACGCAGAACCTCACCCTGGACCAGGAGTTCGGCGACTCCCTGCCCATCGTGGGGACCTACAACCGCGTCAACGACGCCTTCCCCGGCGGCTCCGACCCGGCCCAGGTGGTCGTCAGGGCCGACGACATCAACGCGCCCGAGGTGCGGACCGCGCTCGCCGACTTCCGGGACCGGGCGATCAGTTCGGGTGCCTCGCGCGGTCCGGTCGACATCACCATGCACGACGAGCAGAACGTCGCCCTGATCCACGTCCCGCTGGTCGGCGGCTCGGACCAGGACAAGGCCGGCGAGAGCCTGGACAAGCTCCGCGACGACGTACGGCCCGCCACGCTCGGCAAGGTCGACGGCGTCGAGGCCCCGATCACCGGGCAGGTGGCCGGGAACAAGGACTTCAACGACCAGCTCGTCGGCTCGGTCGCGCCGGTCTTCGCGTTCGTGGTGGTCTTCGCCTTCCTGCTGATGCTGCTGTCGTTCCGCTCCCTGACGGTGGCGATCACCTCGATCGTGCTGAACCTGCTGTCGGTGGGCGCGGCGTACGGCATCCTCGTCGCCGTCTTCCAGCACGGCTGGGGCGCGTCGCTGGTGGGCGCGGAGGGTGTCGGTGCCATCGTCACCTGGCTGCCGCTGTTCCTCTTCGTGATCCTCTTCGGCCTGTCGATGGACTACCACGTGTTCGTGGTCTCGCGGATCCGTGAGGCGCGGCTGCGCGGCCGGACGACCCGGGAGGCGATCCAGCACGGCGTGGTCACCACGGCCGGGGTCGTCACCAGTGCCGCGGTCATCATGGTCGCCGTGTTCGCCATCTTCGGCACGCTGTCCATGCAGTCCATGAAGCAGATGGGCGTGGGCCTGGCGGCGGCGGTGCTGATCGACGCGACGATCATCCGCGGTGTGCTGCTGCCGGCCGTGATGGCCCTGCTCGGCGAGCGGAACTGGTACCTGCCGAAGTGGCTGCACCGGCTGCCGGACCTCACGCACGACGAGGCGCCCGAGGCGGTCGCTCCGGTGGCCCGGGACGACGAGGGCGAGCGGGTCGGGGTCTGAGCGGTCCGTACACGGTGAAGGGCCCGTCGGTTCGGGGGAACCGACGGGCCCTTCGCCGTGACCGGCGCGCGGTCAGGACCGCGCCGCCGCCAGCTCGGCCTCGATCAGGTCGGCGGCCCGCCGGGTGCCGCCCTCCTGGGCCATCCGCGCCTGGATCTCCTTCAGGCGGGCGGCCACCTCCGGGTCGTCGACCAGGGCGAGGGCGGCGGTGCGCAGCGCCTCGGCGGTGGCGTCCTCGGTGGCCAGCTGCCGGGCCACGCCGAGCCCCTGGAGCACGTCCGCGTTGCCGAACTGGTCCGCGGCCTGCGGTACGGCGATCATCGGGGTGGCCGTGGCCAGTCCCTCCTGGCTGCCGCCGGCGCCCGCGTGCGTGACGAACAGGTCGGCCTGCTGGAGGACCGCCAACTGCGGCACCCACGACCGCACTTCCACGGTGTCCGGTACGTCGCCCAGCTCGGCGGGGTCGACGTGGCTGCCGATCTGGAGCACCACGTGCCAGCCCGGCAGGTCGCTGAAGGCCCTGACGCACTCCCGGTAGAAGGCGGGCTGCTTTGTGAAGGCGGACCCGAGGGAGATCAGCACGACCTTCTCGGCGCTCTCGGGACGCGTCCACGCGCCCTCGGCGGTGCGGTCGCCCTGGCAGGCGCCGACGAAGGTGTACGTCTTCTCGTCCACCCTGTCGGCGTTGGGCTGGAGCGCCTTGGGGATCAGGACCAGGGAGCGGTCCGGCCGGCCGAGGAACGGGTCGGGGTCCTGGGTGATCCCGTTCTCCTCCAGCCAGGCGTGGAAGCGGGCGTAGTACGCCCGGCCGCGCTCGGTCCTGCGCGGCTCCTCCCACATCGGCTCGGCGACCTCCTGCTCGTAGCCCTCCCAGGCGACCAGGCACGGGGAGAGGGAGACGGCGGGTACGCCCCAGCGGTGGGCGAGGACGCGGGCCGGGTAGGAGGCGATGTCGTGCAGGATCAGGTCCGGCTCGTCGCCCTCGTACGCGTCGATGAGCTGGGGCAGCGCCTGGACGGCGTCGTTCAGGAAGGGCTCGACGTTGTCGAGCAGCGTGGTGCCCCACGCCTCCGGGTCGGCGTCGGGGCCGGGCAGCGTGCTGTTCCACAGCTTGGGTTCGGCGCCCGTCCCGGCGACCTTCTCCGCGAAGAGCGGCGGGATCGCGTACGTCACCCGGTGCCCCCGTGCGACGAGCTCGCGGATCACCTCCAGGCTGGGGTTCACGTGGCCGTGTGCGGCGATGGAGAACATGGCGATATGGGCGCGACTGGTCATGCCACGACCGTATGCGAGACGAGACGTCTCGTGCAAGGTGTTTCCGTGAGCGCCGTGTCAGCGCTGGTAGCGGGCGAGTACGAGGTTGCCGTCCTCCTCCAGCCGCTCCCTCAGCTCCTCCATGCCGATCGCCCCGCTGTAGTACTCCTGGAGCGCGGGGGTGGCCACCTTGTCCTTCCACTCGGGATAGCCGCGGACGGTCTGCGCGGGTGCCGGGCGCAGCTGGGCGGCGAGGGCGGTGCCGGTGGCCCAGCCGTGCTCGGGCGTGTGCAGGGCCGGGTCCGCCAGCGCCCGGGTGCCGGTGGGCAGCATCCAGTCGCCGAGGGCGAGGCGGACCATGTTGTCCGGCTGGAGGAGGAAGTCGACGAAGGCGGCGGCCTCCTTCTTGTGCGGGCTGTCCTCGGCGACGGACAGCGTCTGCGGGCTGACGCCCTGGACGAGCCCGTCGGCGCCGGCCGGGGCGGGCAGGACCTGCCAGTCGAAGCCCTCGGGGGCCTGCTGTTCTATCTGCTGGCGGTAGGAGAAGCCGAGCGGCACCATCGCGTACTTGCCGGCGAAGAAGCCGGGCAGGGTGTCGGAGCCGCCGCTGCCCAGGGTGGAGGCCGAGGCGCTGCGGTCCCGGCCGACCTGGTCGTGGATGGTGCGGGGCACCACCTGGTCGGCCTCCTCGAAGCGGACGGTGACCCTGCCGTCCGCGTCGCGGTGGAACAGCTGACCGCCGGTGGACAGCGACAGGTTGAGGGTGGCGGACACGGGCTCCTTGAGCGGCCAGGCCACGCCGTACCTCCCGTCGCCGCTCAGCCTCTCGGTCACCCGCTGGAACTCCGGCCAGCTCCAGGGGCGTTCGGGGGTGGGGATCCGGACGCCGGACTTCTTCAGCAGGGCCGTGTTGGCGATCAGGACCCGGGGTTCCTGGAGGAACGGGACGCCGTAGATCCCGTCGCCGAAGGTGACCGTGTCCCAGCTGTGGCGCGGGATGTCGTTCTTCAGCCGCTGGGGCAGCAGGCCGGTGAGGTCGGCGAGGTAGCCGCCGTAGGCGAAGTCCGCGAGGTCGTCGGAGGCGTCGTGGATGATGTCCGGCGCCTCGCCACCCTCGAAGGAGGTGAGGAGCTGGTCGTGGACGCTGTCCCAGCTGCCCTGGACGTACTCGACGCGCACGTCCGGGTGGGCCGCGTTCCACTCCGCGACCAGTTCCTTGTTGGCCTCGACGGACTCCTCCTGCCAGGCCAGGGACTGGAAGCGCAGGGTGATCCGGCCGTCGTCGGCGTCGCCGCCGGCGCCGGTGCAGGCGGTGAGCAGCAGGGCGAGCGCGATGAGCAGGGTGATGGTCCTCGTACGCATCAGCTCTTCACCGCCCCGGCGAGCATGCCGCCCGTGATCCGCCGCTGGATGAGCGCGAAGACGACCAGCGAGGGCAGGGTCGCGAGGAAGGCCGCCGCCGCGAGCGGTCCGAGGTCGGCGACGCCCTCGGCCCCGATGAAGTGGGTGAGCACGACCGGCAGGGTCTGTTTCCCGGGTGTCTTCAGCAGTACCAGCGCGAAGAAGAACTCGTTCCACGCGGTGATGAACGCGAACAGCGCCGTCGCCACGATCCCCGGCGCCAGCAGCGGCGCGGTCACCGAGACGAGGGTGCGCAGCCGCCCGGCCCCGTCGACCGCCGCGGCCTCCTCCAGCTCGGCCGGCACGGCCCGGACGTATCCCGCGAGCATCCACAGGGCGAACGGCAGCGACCACACGACGTACACCATCACCAGCCCGGGCACGGAGTTGATCAGCCGCAGGTTCTTCAGGACCAGGAACAGCGGGATGATCAGCAGGACGAACGGGAAGGCCTGGCTGACCACGACCCATCCGGTGGCCGCCCTGGTGAGCCGGCCGCGGTGCCGGGCCATGACGTACGCCATCGGCGTCGCGATCACCACGGCGACGACGGCGGCGGCGAGCGCGGCCAGCAGCGAGTTGAGCGCGGCGTGCAGCAGCGGCTGCTCGTCGAAGGCCTGCCGGAAGTTGTCGAGGGTGGGGTCCTTCGGGATCCAGGTGGGGTGGAGGCTCGCCAGCTCGCGCGGCGGTTTGAACGCGGTGGAGACGAGCCACAGGAACGGGAAGGCCAGGAACACGAGATAGGCGAGCAGCGCGGCGTACTGGCCGACGCGGGCTCCGGTCGACGTCCTCACGCCTCGTCACCTCCCCGGAGCCGGCCGACGAGGAAGACGGCCAGCAGGACCGAGATCACGGCGACCATGACGCAGCCCATCGCCGCCGCGTAGCCGAACTGCCCATAGCGGAAGGCCTCCTCGTAGGCGAAGAGCATGGGCAGCCGGGTCCGGCCGCCGGGCCCGCCGTTGGTCAGCACGTAGACCAGGGCGAAGGAGTTGAAGTTCCAGATGAGGTTGAGCGCGGTGATGGCGAGGGCGACCGGCTTCAGGGCGGGCCAGGTGACCGTGCGGAAGCGGCGCCAGGCACCGGCGCCGTCGACGGCGGCGGCCTCGTGCAGCTCGCGCGGGGTGTTCTGGAGGCCGGCGAGCAGAGCGACCGTGGTCTGCGGCATGCCGGCCCAGACACCGACGACGATGACGGCGGGCAGGGCGGTGGCCAGGCCGCTGAGCCAGTCGCGGCCGTCGCCGAGGCCGAGGTCGCGCAGGGTCTCGTTGAGAATGCCGGCGTCCGGGTTGTACACGAGCCGCCACATGATGCCGACGACGACCTCGGGCATCGCCCAGGGAATGATCGCGAGGGCGCGGGCGAGCCAGCGCAGCCGCAGGTTCTGGTTCAGCAGCAGGGCGAGGCCGAGCGCGAGCAGGAACTGCGGCACGGTGACGCCGAGGGCCCACACCAGCCCGATGCGGAACGACTCCCAGAACAGGCTGTCGTGCAGCAGGTCCTGGAAGTTCAGGGTGCCGATCCAGCGGGTGGGCTCGGTGCGTCCGGACTGGGCGTCGGTGAAGGCCAGCAGGATGCCGTAGAGCAGCGGTCCGACGCTGAGGACCAGGATGGGGATCAGCGCGGGCAGCACCAGGAACCAGGCGCCGTGGTCGGGGCCGCGCCGTGGCCGGTCCCTGCCGGGCGCGCGGCGCGCCGGTCTCCTCACCTCGGTCACCGGTGTCACGTGGTCAGCCCTTTCGCGCGGCTCGGACGGGCCTGGTCATGGTCGTGAAGGCGCTGTGCCCCGTCAAGGGACCGCGCACACGCTCCCACCTGTGCGAATGCGACACTGGCCGACGGATGGCGGGATCGTGACGGTGCCGCCGCCCCGCAGGGACGCGGACGGGCACGGACGGACACGGAGGGCGGACGATGGACGAGGCACGGGCGCGGGAGGTGCTGGCCGCGGCGGAGGTGCTGCCCGGCCCGGCGCGGGAGGCGCGGCTGCTCGCCCTCGGCGAGAACGCGGTCTTCGCCGCCGGCGACCTGGCGGTCAAGGTGGGCCGCGACGCCGGACTCGC
>NZ_WWHX01000257.1 GCF_009862125.1 Streptomyces sp. SID5910 | reverse complement strand
TAGCTCCGCCAGGTACTCCAGCGGGATCCGCAGCGTGTCGATGGCGCCGAACAGGTTGTCCGCGTCCTCCCCGTCGTGCCCGGTCTCGGTGAGCGCGTCCACCACCGGCGACAGCGGCGGGATGTACCAGACCATCGGCATCGTGCGGTACTCGGGATGCAGCGGCAGCGCCACCCGGTACCTGCTCACCAGCGCGTGCACGGGTGAGCGCCGGGCCGCCTCCAGCCAGTCGTACGGGATCCCCGCGGCCTCCGCCGCCCGGCGCACCTCGGGGTCCTCCGGGTCGAGGAAGACGCCCAACTGCGCCTCGTACAGGCCCTGTTCGTTCGGGGTGGACGCCGCCTCGGTGACCTTGTCGGCGTCGTACAGCACGACCCCGAGATATCTGAGCCGGCCGACGCACGTCTCCGAGCAGACCGTGGGCTGGCCCACCTCGATGCGCGGGTAGCAGAAGGTGCACTTCTCCGCCTTGCCGGTGCGGTGGTTGAAGTACACCTTCTTGTACGGGCACCCCGTCACACACATCCGCCAGCCCCGGCAGCGGTCCTGGTCGACCAGGACGATCCCGTCCTCCGACCGCTTGTACATCGCCCCGGACGGGCACGAGGCCACGCACGACGGGTTGAGGCAGTGCTCACAGATCCGCGGCAGATAGAACATGAACGTCTCTTCGTACGCGAACTTCACCTTCTCCGAAGCCTGTTGGCGGGTGCGCTCCACCATCGGGTCCAGGTCGCCGTAGGCGGGCGCGCCGCCCAGGTCGTCGTCCCAGTTGGAGGACCAGGCGATCTTCATCGGCTTGCCGTCGAGCTGGGAGACGGGCCGCGCCACCGGGTAGTCGTCGCCGAGCGGGGCGTCGGTGAGGTTCTTGTAGTCGTACGTCCAGGGCTCGTAGTAGTCCTTGATCTCCGGCAGCTTCGGGTTGGAGAAGATCCCGGCGAGCTTCTTCAGCCGGCCGCCCGCCTTCAGCTTCAGCGCGCCCCGCCGGTTCAGCTCCCAGCCGCCCCGCCACTTCTCCTGGTCCTCGTAGCGGCGCGGATAGCCCTGCCCCGGGCGGGTCTCGACGTTGTTGAACCAGACGTACTCCATGCCCCGCCGGTTGGTCCACGCCTGCTTGCAGGTGACCGAACAGGTGTGGCAGCCGATGCACTTGTCGAGGTTCATGACCATCGCGATCTGGGCCATCGGACGCATCAGTACTCGACCTCCTGGGCGCGGCGGCGGATCACCGTCACCTCGTCGCGCTGGTTGCCCGTCGGCCCCAGATAGTTGAACGCCCACGACAACTGGGCGTAGCCGCCGATGAGATGGGTCGGCTTGAGGAGCAGACGGGTGAGCGAGTTGTGGATGCCGCCGCGCTTTCCGGTGGTCTCGCTGAGCGGCACGTTGACGGTGCGTTCCTGCGCGTGGTGCATGTAGACCGTGCCGGGCGGCATGCGGTGCGAGACGATCGCGCGGGCCACCACCACGCCGTTGCGGTTGACGGCCTCGATCCAGTCGTCGTCGGACACGCCGATCGCCGCCGCGTCCTCGGGTGCCATCCAGATGGTCTGGCCGCCCCGGGACAGCGCCAGCATGAACAGGTTGTCCTGGTACTCGGAGTGGATGGACCACTTGTTGTGCGGGGTGAGGTAGCGCACCGTGACCTCACGGTGCCCGTCCGGGCCGAGCTGCGGCTCACCGAACAGCCGGCTCATGTCCAGCGGCGGCCGGTACACCGGCAGCGCCTCGCCCAGCTCGTGCATCCAGTCGTGGTCGAGGAAGAAGTGCTGGCGGCCGGTGAGGGTGTGCCAGGGCTTGAGGTGCTCGGTGTTGAGCGTGAACGCCGTGTAGCGGCGCCCGCCGGCCTCGCTGCCCGACCACTCCGGCGAGGTGATTACGGGCACGGGCGCCGCCTGGGTGTCGGCGTAGGTGACCTGTTTGCCCTCGTGCTCGGCGGCCAGGTGGGCCATCTCCTGCCCGGTCTTCGCCTCCAGGGTGCGGAAACCCTGCACGGCCAGGCGGCCGTTGGTCGTGCCGGACAGGGCCAGGATGGTGTTCGCCGCCTTCACCGCCGTGTCCAGCGCCGGGCGCCCGTCGGCCGGGCCGCCGCGCACCGCGCCGTTCATGTGCCGCAGCCGCTCGACCTCCTCGTCCGGCTTCAGCGTGATGCCCTTGGCCGGCAGCCCCTTGGCCTCCACCAGCGGCCCCAGCGCCGCGAACTTGGCGCCGATCGCCGTGTAGTCGCGCTCCACGACGGTCAGGTTCGGCAGCGTCCTGCCCGGCACCGGATCGCACTCGCCGCGCTTCCAGTCCCGTACGACCCCGCCCGGCTGGGCGATCTCGCCCGGGGTGTCGTGCTGGAGCGGCGCCGCCACCAGGTCTTTGCGGGCGTCCAGGTGGCCGGCGGCCAGCTCGCTCAGCTTCTCGGCGATCGCCTTGAACGTGTCGAAGTCGGTGCGCGTCTGCCACGGCGGGTCCACGGCGGGCGAGAAGGCGTGCACGTAGGGGTGCATGTCCGTGCTGGACAGGTCGTGCTTCTCGTACCAGGTCGCGGCCGGCAGCACCACGTCGGACAGCAGCGTGGAGGAGGTGTGCCGGAAGTCCAGCGACAGCAGCAGGTCGACCTTCCCCTCGGGCGCCTCCTCGTGCCACACCACGTCCCGGGGACGCTCGCCCGGCGCCGCCTCCTCGGCGCGCAGCGACGAGTGGGTGCCCAGCAGGTGCTTGGTGAAGTACTCGGCGCCCTTCGCCGACGAACCGAGCAGGTTGGCCCGCCACAGCGTCACGATCCGCGGCCAGTTCTCCGGCGCGTCCGGGTCCTCGCACGCGAACTTGAGGGTGCCCGCCCGCAGTTCGGCCACCGCGTTCGCCACCGGGTCGTCGGAGGTCTCGCCCAGCTCCAGCGGGTTGCGGTCGAAGGTCGGGTACGACGGCATCCAGCCCGTGCGCGCCGACAGCGCCAGGCAGTCCGCGGCCGTCATCCCCGCGAGCCGCCCCTCACCGAGCGGCGAGGCGAGGACGTCCGCGCCGAACCGGTCGTAGCGGAACTGGTCGGTGTTCAGGTACCAGTAGGCCGTGCCGATCATCTGGCGCGGCGGCCGGGACCAGTCGTTCGCGGAGGCCAGCGACGCCCAGCCGGTGACCGGGCGGCACTTCTCCTGGCCGACATAGTGCGCCCAGCCGCCGCCGTTGCGGCCCTGGCAGCCGGTCAGCTGGAGCAGCGCGAGAAACGCCCGGTAGATCGTCTCCGAGTGGAACCAGTGGTTGGTGCCCGCGCCCATGAGGATCATGCAGCGGCCCTTGGAGCGCTCGGCGGTCCGCGCGAACTCCCGGGCGATGCGCACACAGGCCGCCGCCGGGACCGAGGTGTGCGTCTGCTGCCAGGCCGGGGTGCCGGGCGCGTCCGCGTCCTCGTACGACGCCGGCCAGTCGCCCGGCAGCCCGGCACGCGCCACGCCGTACTGGGCCAGCAGCAGGTCGAACACGGTCGTCACCAGCGGGCCGCCCGCGCCGCCGAGCCGGGTCGCCGGCACGCCCCGCCGCAGGACGTCACCGCGGCCCTGCCCGTGCGCGCCGCCCTCGGTGTCGAAGCGGGGGAGCAGCACCTCGACGCCCGCCGCCGCCTCGTGGCCGTGCAGGCTCAGCCGGGGGCGCACGTCCTCCAGGTCCAGGTTCCACTTCCCCTGGTCCGCCTCGTTCCAGCGGAAGCCCAGCGAGCCGTTCGGCACGACCGCGCGGCCCGACGCCTCGTCCAGGACGACCGTCTTCCAGCGCGCGTCCTCACCCTCCTGACCCAGATCGGCCGCGCGCAGGAACTTGCCCGGCAGATACGCCCCGTCCCGCTCGGTCAGCGTGACCAGGAACGGCAGGTCGGTGAAGCGCCGCACGTAGTCGTCGAAGAAGGGCGTCTCGCGGTCGACGAAGAACTCCTTGAGGACCACGTGCCCCATCGCGAGGGCCAGCGCCGCGTCCGTGCCCGGGTGCGGGTGCAGCCACTGGTCGGCGAACTTGGTGTTGTCGGCGTAGTCGGGGGAGACCACGACCACCTTCTGCCCCCGGTAGCGGGCCTCCGCCATCCAGTGCGCGTCCGGCGTGCGGGTCACCGGCAGGTTGGTGCCCCACATGATCAGATACGCCGCGTCCCACCAGTCGCCCGACTCCGGCACGTCCGTCTGGTCGCCGAAGACCTGCGGGGACGCCACCGGCAGGTCGGCGTACCAGTCGTAGAACGACAGCATCGGGGCGCCGATCAGGGAGTGGAAGCGGGCCCCGGCCGCGTGCGACACCATCGACATCGCCGGGATCGGCGAGAACCCGGCGATCCGGTCCGGCCCCTGGTGCCTGATCGTGTGGACATGGGCCGCCGCGACCATCTCCACCGCGTCGTCCCAGCTCGCCCGGACCAGCCCGCCCTTGCCCCGCGCCCGCTGGTAGCGCCGCCGCCGCTCCGGGTCGCCCTGGATGTCCGACCAGGCAAGCACCGGGTCCCCGAGCCGGTCCCGGGCCTCCCGGTACATGTCCAGCAGCACCCCGCGCACGTACGGGTAGCGCACCCGGGTCGGTGAGTACGTGTACCAGGAGAACGCGGCGCCCCGGGGACAGCCGCGCGGCTCGTACTCGGGGCGGTCCGGGCCGACCGACGGATAGTCCGTCGCCTGGGTCTCCCAGGTGATGATCCCGTCCTTCACGAACACGTTCCAGCGGCACGAGCCGGTGCAGTTCACGCCGTGCGTGGAGGTCACGACCTTGTCGTGGCTCCAGCGGTCCCGGTAGAACGCGTCCGACTCCCGCCCGCCGACCAGCCCGATGCTGTGCAGGTCGGGGGCGGCGGTGCCGGGCCGGAAGAAGCGGCCCGCGCGCAGCAGCGCCGCGCCCGGCTCGGTGGGCGGTGTCCGCGTCTCGGTCACGTGCGCTCCCTTGCTCGCCTGGCTCCGAACCTAGGGGCCGCGGGGATCACACACCCGTCCGCGGCGCCCGTACGGGTCAGGGCGCGCGGCACGCGGAAGCATCAGGACTTGCGCGCCACCCCCGCGTACACCGGGACGATGCCCTCGCTCTGGGCGGCCACGTCCTCGGGGTCCGGCCGCCACCCGGTCACCGGGATGACGCCGGGGCCCAGCAGCTCCAGGCCGTCGAAGAACCGGGCGAACTCGGCGAGCGGGCGCGGGAAGAAAGGTGTGCCGCCGCGGGCGAACAGAGCGGCGGCCCGGGCGACCGCCTCCGGGTTCAGATCGGGCGTGACCTGCGAGAGGATCAGGAAGCTGCCCGGCGCGAGGGCGTCCACGTACCGCTTCAGCAGGCCGTGCACGTCGTCCCCGTCCACCGCGTCACCGAGGTAGTGCGTCAGGGCCACCAGCGACAGGGCGACGGGCCGCTCGAAGTCCAGGCACTCACCGGCCAGCCGCAGAATGGTGTCCGGGTCCCGGACGTCCGCGTGGACGTATTCGGTGCCGCCCTCCGCCGAGCCGTGCAGCAGCGCCTCGGCGTGCCGGAGCACGATCGGGTCGTTGTCGGCGTACACCACCCGCGCCTCGGGCGCCACGCCCTGGGCCACCTGGTGCAGGTTCGGCTCGGTGGGGATGCCGGTGCCGATGTCCAGGAACTGGCGGATCCCGGCCTCGGCGACCGTCCGCACCGCCCGCTGCATGAACCGGCGGTTGGCACGCGCCCCGCGCACCGCCGTGTCGTCCACGGCGAGGATCTTCCGGGCCAGCTCCTCGTCCACGGGGTAGTTGTCCTTGCCGCCCAGCCACCAGTCGTAGACGCGGGCCGGATGCGGCCGGCTGGTGTCGACGGGGGTGGACGCGGCGTCGGATCCGGTCATGCGGTGTCGTCTCCCTCGGGATGGTGCTGTCGGACGGCCGGTCAGTAGTTCTCGCGGTACTCCCGCAGGATCTTCTCGGTGCGCAGGGTGGAGGCCGCGCGTGCCGTCATGTGGTCCAGGACCTCCAGGTGCGTGGAGACCTCCGGGCGGGAGTCCAGGTACAGCGCGCCGGTCAGGTACTCGGTGAAGACCATGTCGGGCAGCTCCGGCTCGGCGAAACGGAACAGGGTGAAGGGCGCGTACGTCCCCGGATGCGGACCGTCCTCGAACTCGGCGACCTGGAGCGTCACCCGGTCCCGGGCGGCGAACTCCAGCAGCCGGTCGAGCTGTTCGCGCATCACCCGGCCGTGGACGCTCACCGGGCGCCGCAGCACCGTCTCGTCCATGATCACCCACAGGTGCGGCGGGTCCGGCCGCTCCAGCAGCCGCTGCCGCTCCATGCGCAGCGACACATGCCGCTCCACGGCCTCCTCGCCCGCGGTCCCTATCGTCCCGGCGTCCAGGACCGCACGGGCGTAGTCCTCGGTCTGGAGCAGGCCGGGCACGAAGTGCGGTTCGTAGGAGCGGACGATGCGGGCCGCGCCCTCCAGGCTCACGTACAGGCTGAACCAGTCCGGCAGCACGTCGGTGAAGCGCTGCCACCAGCCCGGCCGGTTCGCGTCCTCGGCCAGCGCGACGAACGCCGCGACCTCGTCGTCGGGCACACCGTACGCCGTCAACAGGATCTGGACATACGGGATTTTCAGCGCGACCTCGGCCATTTCCATACGCCGTACGGTCGCCGGGGCCACCCGGAGCACCTTGGCGGCCTCCTCGCGCTTCAGGCCCGCCCGCTCCCGCAGCTCCTGGAGGCGCTTGCCCAGCACCACCTGACCCACGGTGGGTGCCACCCGCCGCTCGCTCACGCCACGCCTCCCCAACGCGCCCAAGTTCCCCCGCAGTCTGTCATGTTCCGCCATCGGTCTCACAGGGGCGGAGCGGCGGCGGCCCCATTACCCCTCGGGTAATCGACCGTTTCCCGCCCGGACGGGATCGTGGAAACACACCGGGGGCCGGACCGGCGCACTCCGGCCCGGCCCCCGGTTCCCCGCAGCCTTGCCCGATCGGACGGAGGGTGACCCGCCATGTCCACCAACCAGCTCGCCGTACTCGCACGCACCGTCGAGCCGCAGCGGATGCTCCGCCGCTTCCTGGCCCTCGACGCCCTCGTGACCGGCGCCAACGCACTCGCCTACCTCGCCCTGTCCGGGCCGCTGGGCCGCCTGTTCGGGGCCGGCTCCGGACTGCTGCTCGGCATCGGCGCGTTCCTCGCCGGATACGCGGCGGCCGTGGGCCTGCTGGCCGCACGCCGGCACCCGCCCGCCCTCGCGGTGCGGGCCGTCGTGGAGGCCAACCTGGCCTGGTCGGCGCTGAGTTTCGCCGCCCTGGCCCTCTGGCTCACGCCCACCACGGCCGGCGCGGTGTGGACGGTGCTCCAGGCGCTCGTCGTCACCGGCTTCGCGCTGGTGCAGTACGCGTCGCTGAGGGGGCGTCAGGACATGAGCGTCTGAAGGTACTTGACCGTCGCCGGGTCGGCCGGGAGCAGCGTCTCGATGGCCAGCTCGGCGACCGTCACGTCCATCGGCGTGTTGAAGGTGGAGATGGACGAGATGAACGACAGCGTCCGGCCCTCGTGCTCGATCCGCAACGGCAGCGCGAAGTACGGCACCGGCTCGTCCGGCTCCTCGTCGCCGGTGTCGTCCGGCACCGGGTAGGCCGCGACCTCGTCGTACAGCGCCCGCACGGCCTGGGAGCGGTCCAGGGCGATCTGCCGCCGCATCTGCTCCAGCAGGTGCCCGCGCCACTCGCGCAGATTGCGGATGCGCGGCGCCAGACCCTGGGGGTGCAGGGCCAGCCGCATCGCGTTCGGCCGGGGCGCGAGCAGGTGCTCGGGAAGGCCGTCCGTCAGCATCGCGATGCCCCGGTTGGCGGCCAGCACCTCGTACCGCGCGTCGACCACCAGCGCCGGATACGGCTCATAACCCCTGATCAGGCGCTCCATGCCCGCGCGCAGCGCGTCCAGCGCCGGGTCGTCCAGCGGGGTCTCCGGGTAGTGCGGGGCGTAGCCCGCCGCGAGGAGCAGCGCGTTGCGCTCCCGCATGGGCACGTCGAGCCGGTCGGCGAGGCGCAGCACCATCTCCTCGCTCGGCCGGGAACGCCCCGTCTCGATGAAGCTGATGTGCCGGGCGGAGGAGTCGGCACGCAGCGACAGTTCGAGCTGGCTGATCCGCCGCCGCTCCCGCCAGGCCCGCAGCAGCGGGCCCACGCCCTGGGCGGTGGGGGTGGTGGCGGGGGAGGTACCGGACACGAGTGCGGTCATGCGGGGAACGGTAGTCGACCGCGGGCCCGGCCGCGGTGGCCCCGCTGTGGCAGGCTGGAAGGGAACCGAGCCGTACGGCGCCGTGCCCGTGCCCCGCAGACGAGGAGGGCCGCCCATGCCCGTGGAACCGCTGTCGCACAAGGAGATCGAGGAGCAGCTGGCCGAGTTGCCGGGCTGGTCCCTCGACGGGGACCGCCTCACCCGCGCCTACCGGCTCGACTCGCACTTCGCGGCGACCGCCATGGTCGTGCACATCGCGCAGGTGCAGGAGGAACTCGACCACCACTCCGACCTGACCCTCGGCTACAACACCGTGAGCCTGGCCGTCAACACCCACAGTGCGGGCGGCGTCGTCACCGAGAAGGACGTCGAGCTCGCCCGCAGGGTGGAGGACCTGGCCGGGAGCCACGGGGCACACTGACGGGGTGCTCGACTACGACGAAGAAGCGGAACGCTACGACGCCCTGCGCGGCGGCGAACCCCGCGCCGAAGCCGCCGCCCGGGCGGTCCTGGGCCTCCTGCCGCCGCACGCCCGCGGCCTGCTCGACGTGGGCTGCGGCACCGGCATCGTCACCGGCCGGCTCGCGGCCGGACGGGCGGGCCTGCGCGTGACCGGCGCCGACCTCGCCCCCGAGATGACCCGCCGGGCCGCGCGGCGGCTGCCCGGCGCCGTCGTGCTGGCCGACAGCCGCCGACTGCCCTTCCGGGACGGCGAGTTCGACGCCGTGAGCAGCGTGTGGCTGCTGCACCTGGCCGCCGGCGCCGAGGACGTCCGCGCCGTCGTCGGCGAGTGCGCGCGCGTGCTGCGGCCCGGCGGGGTGTACGTGACGACGGTCGACAAGGGCGCCGCGCACAACGTGGGCAGCGACATCGACGCCGTACTCGCCTCCCGCCCGCCCAGCACGGCCCACGACGCCGCCGGGGAGGTCGAGTCGTACGCCCGCGCCCACGGCCTGGTGCCGGCCGGCGAGGCCCGCTTCACCGGGCACGGCCAGGGCCGCAGCCCCCGCAGCACGGTGGCCGACCTGCGCCGCGGCTGGTTCGTGACGCTGCCGCCGGGCGGGGACCTCGCCGACCACTTCGCCGCCCGGCTCGCGGCCCTGCCGGACCAGGAACGGCCCCGGCCCGACCCGGTGTTCACCCTCCGCGCCTTCGCGAAACCGGAGCGGCCCGAGGTGCCGGAGCCTTCGTGATCTCGAACCGGTGAATCTTCAACCGGTCCGGTTCCCGCGGCTGCGTACGGGGATAGCATCCCGTTCCCGTACATCCCTGGGGGGACCATGACCGACAGCATTCCCGCACAGCCCGAGACCCCGCCCGAGCCCGCTGCCCCGGCCGCGTCACCGACCGTGCCCGAACAGCCGACCGCAGCCGAGCCTGCCCCGGTTGGGCCGGCCGCGCCGCCCATGCCCGCCGTGCCGCCCGCCGCGCCGCGGAAGAGACCCGGTCCGCTCGCCGCCGGACTCCTCGGTCTGGCCGTCGGCGCCGGAGTCGTCGGCGGGATCTGGGCGATCACCGCCGGCACCGGGTCCGGCGGACCCGCGACGTTCACCCTCGAAGGCAGCTTCACGCTCACCGACGAGGTCACCGACGACGGCGACGGCGGCTGCTCGGGCGGCTACGACAGCGGCTACGACGACATCGCCGAAGGCACCGGCGTCACCGTGTACGGGGCGAACGGCGACGTGATCGCCACCGGAGCCCTCGGCGACAGCGACCAGCTCCTCGGCGCCTGCACCTTCGATGTCGCCGTGCCCGGAGTGCCGAAGGGCGAGAAGTTCTACAAGGTCGAGGTCTCCCACCGCGGAACCGTGCAACTGTCCGCGGAGGAGGCCGAGAACGGCGAGTTCGGCGCCAGCCTCGGCTAGCACCCGCGGCGGGGCACACCCGGCCATCGACACGATTTCGTCACGGGATCTTCACTTGGGGCGTTCCCGGGTGATGATGTATCACGCAACCGCATCGCCCCCGGGGGAAGAACCTTGAGCAACCACATGACGCCGCCGCCCGCGCCGCCCTACTGGCCGCCGGTGCCGCCGCAGCCCCCGAAGCGGAACCACACCGCGCTCATCGCGGCCGCCGCGGCCGTCGTCGCCGCGGCCCTCGCGGCCGCGGTCACCGTCGGTGTCACCGGCGACGACGAGGCGAAGCCGGCACCCACGGTCACCGTGACGGAGACCGTGGACGGCGGGGACACCACCGCGGCCGACGAGGCGACCGAGCCCGCCGCCGAGGAGTCCGACGACGGCGTGTACGCCCTCGGCGACACCGTCACCTACGACAACGAGGTCAAGGTCGGCCTCTCCGGCTTCAAGCGGGCCGTCTCCACCGACACCGCCATGCCCGAGAGCACGCCGTACGTCCGGTTCACCGTCAAGGTCGACAACGGCGGCACCGCGACGCTCGACGCGACCGCGCTCACCGTCAACTGCTCGTACGGCAAGGACGGCCACAGCAGCGAGGCCGTCTTCGACAGCGCCGCCGGGCTGGGCGGCGGCCCCGACACCCAGCTCCTCGCCGGACGGTCCATCAACGTCGTCTGGGGCTGCGAACTCCCCAAGAGCGAGAAGCTCGTCCAGATCGAGGTCGCCCCGGACTACGAGTCGGACACCGCGATCTTCACGGGCGACGTCAAGTAGGCATGGCGCAGAGGGGCCCGGTCCGTGCGGACCGGGCCCCTCTGCGGGCGGCGTGCGGATCAGACGACGTCGAACTCCGCCGGGTCCGGGCCGAGGCGCCGGTCCTCGTTCAGCGCGCTGATCGCCGCGAGGTCCTCGGTGTCCAGGGAGAAGCCGAACACGTCGATGTTCTCCTTGATCCGCGACGGCGTCACGGACTTCGGGATCACCACGTTGCCGAGCTGGAGGTGCCAGCGCAGCACGACCTGGGCCGGGGTGCGGTCGTGCTTCTGGGCGATCGCCACGATCGCCGGGATCTCCAGGATGCCCTTGCCCGAGCCGAGCGGGGACCAGGCCTCGGTGGCGATGCCCTGCTCCGCGTGGATCTCGCGGGCGGCGTGCTGCTGGAGGTGCGGGTGCAGCTCGATCTGGTTGACGGCCGGGACGACCGACGTCTCGGCGATCAGCCGCTCCAGGTGCTCCGGCAGGAAGTTGGAGACGCCGATGGCCTTGACCCGGCCGTCGGCGTACAGCTTCTCGAACGCCTTGTACGTGTCGACGTAGCGGTCCTTCGACGGCAGCGGCCAGTGGATCAGGTACAGGTCCACGTAGTCCAGGCCGAGCTTGCCCAGCGACGTGTCGAAGGCGCGCAGCGTGGAGTCGTACCCCTGGTCGCTGTTCCAGAGCTTGGTGGTGACGAAGAGGTCCTCGCGGGCGACGCCGGAGGCGGCGATGGCCTTGCCGGTGCCCTCTTCATTGCCGTAGATCGCCGCTGTGTCGATGCTGCGGTACCCGGCCTCCAGGGCCGTGGCGACGGCCGTCTCGGCCTCGGCGTCCGGCACCTGCCAGACGCCGAAGCCCAGCTGGGGCATCTCGACGCCGTTGTTCAGGATGATCGGGGGGACCTTGCTGCTCACGAGCTCTTGATCCTTCGGTTGTGGTCAGGTGGTACGCCCATCGTCAACGATCACGAGGCGCCGCGCATTCCTGACCGCGAAACTCATGCCCGGTACAGGGCCTCGACCTCGGTCACATAGGCCTTCTCGATGGCCCTGCGCTTGAGCTTCAGCGACGGGGTGAGCAGCCCGTGCTCCTCGGTGAACGGCTGGGCCAGGATGCGGAAGGTGCGGATCGACTCGGCCTGGGAGACCAGCGTGTTGGCCGCGACGACCGCGCGCCGCACCTCCGTCTCCAGGTCGGCGTCGTGCACCAGCTCGGCCGGGGACAGCCGGGA
>NZ_WWHX01000256.1 GCF_009862125.1 Streptomyces sp. SID5910 | reverse complement strand
TGCCACCCTGAGCAACGTGACCATCACCAACTCGGCCGAGGGCGACGTGGTGAAGGAGCCCGGCTCGCAGTTCGTCTTCAACGGCTCGGCAGGCGGGTCCGCCACCGCGCGCCGCTGACCACACCCCACCGCGGTGCGCCGGCCACGGCCGGCGCACCGTTCACCCCCACCCATCCCACTGCCGGTCCCGCCGCGCGCGGCGGGACCGAGATCGGGGACGCATGAGAACCCGCAGACGACCGTCACGGAGCCTGTGCGCCGTGGTGACCACCAGCCTCCTGCTCCTGGGCGGCCCCCTGGTTTCCGCCGCCTCGGCGGCCGGCGGCCCCAACGTCGCCGCCGGCGACCCGACCGCCGCGAGCAGCGCGCACGGCGAGTACGGCGCCGCGAACATCACCGACGGCAACCAGGGCACCTACTGGCAGAGCGCCGGCGGCGACCTGCCCCAGTGGGTGCAGACGGACCTCGGCACCACCACCCGCGTCGACGAGGTGGTCCTCAAACTGCCCGCATCCTGGGAGCGGCGCAGCCAGACCCTGGCGATCCAGGGCAGCGCCGACGGCACCAGCTTCACCACCCTCAAGGCGTCCGCCGCCTACGCCTTCGACCCCGGCTCCGGCAACACCGTCACGGTGAGCTTCCCCGCCACCCAGACCCGGTTCGTGCGGGTGGCCGTCACCGCCAACACCGGCTGGCAGGCGGCCCAGTTGTCCGAGCTGGAGGTGCACGCGGCGGGGGAGTCCTCCGTCAACCTGGCCCGCGGACGCACCTTCACCGCGAGCAGCCAGACCGAGGTCTACAGCCCGGTCAACGCCGGCGACGGCAACAAGGCCACCTACTGGGAGAGCCGCAACAACGCCCTCCCCCAGTGGCTCCAGACCGACCTGGGCTCCGCCGTACGCGTCGACCGCGTCGTCCTGCGCCTCCCCGACGGCTGGGGCACCCGCACCCAGACCCTGAAACTCCAGGGAAGCACGAACGGAACGGACTTCACCGACCTGACCGCGAGCAAGACCTACACGTTCGCGCCCGCGGACGGCAACTCGACCACCCTCACCTTCGACGCCGCCACCACCCGCTACGTCCGCGTCCTGGTCACCGCCAACAGCGTGCAGCCCGCCGCCCAGGTCTCCGAACTGGAGGTCTACGGACCCACGACCGGCGACACCCAGGCACCCTCCGCCCCGCCGCACCTCGCGCTCGCCGAACCCGGCACCGGCCAGGTCCGCCTCACCTGGGACGCGGCCACGGACGACACCGGCGTCACCGCCTACGACGTCTACGCCGACGGCGACCTGCTCACCTCGGTCGGCGGCGACGTCACCACGTACACCGACACCCGGCCCGCGGGCACCCGCGTCAGCTACTTCGTGCGGGCCAGGGACGCCGCCGGCAACCAGTCCCCGAACAGCAACACCGTGACCCGCGCGGCCGAGGACGGCGACACCGAGGCCCCCACCGCCCCGGCCGACCTGACCCTCACCGAGCCGGAGGCGGGCCGCATCCGCCTCACCTGGGGTGCCTCCGCCGACAACAAGGCCGTCACCGGGTACGACGTCTACGCCAACAACACGCGGCGCGCCTCCGTCGCCGGTGACGTGACCACCTGGACCGACACCCAGCCAGCCTCCGCGACCGTCACCTACACCGTGCGCGCCAAGGACGCGGCCGGCAACCAGTCGCCGCCCAGCAACCAGGTGACCCGCAACGGCACCGGGACCGCCTCCGACCTGGCGGTGGGCAAGCCCATCGAAGCCTCCTCCGTCATCCACACCTACGTCGCGGCCAACGCCAACGACAACAACACGGCGACCTACTGGGAGGGCGCCGCGGGCAGCTACCCGAACACCCTCACCGTCAAGCTGGGCGCCAACGCGGACGTCGACCGGCTGGTGCTGCGCCTCGACCCCGGCTGGGGCAGCCGTACCCAGACCATCGAGGTCCAGGGCCGGGAGCAGGGCGCCACCGGCTTCACCTCGCTGGTCGCCGCCAAGGAGTACGCGTTCGACCCGGCCGGGCAGAACACCGTCACCGTCCCGGTGGGCAAGCGCACCGCCGACGTGCGGCTGCGCTTCACCGCCAACAGCGGCGCCACGGCCGGGCAGCTCGCCGAGTTCCAGGTCATGGGCGTCGCCGCGCCCAACCCGGACCTGGAGGTGACGAAGCTGACCACCTCACCGGCGGCTCCCGTCGAGTCGGACGACATCACCGTCTCCGCGACCGTCCGCAACAGCGGGACGGCCGACGCACCGGCCAGCAAGGCCGCCGTGCGGCTGGGCGGCTCCACCGTGGCCACCGCGCAGGTCGGGGCACTGCGGGCGGGGGAGGAGACCACGGTCACCGCGTCCCTCGGCACCCGCGAGGCGGGCACCTATCCGCTGAGCGCCGTGGCCGACGACGGCGACGCGGTCATCGAGCAGAACGAGACCAACAACACCTACACCAGCCCGGACGCCCTGGTCGTCAAGCCGGTCGCCAGCTCGGACCTGGTCGCCGCGGCCGTGAGCACGTCCCCGTCCTCCCCGGCCGCCGGGGACGACGTCACCTTCCGCGTCGCCCTCAAGAACCAGGGCACGGTGGCCTCCGCGGGCGGCGACCACCGGATCACCCTCACCCTGACCGACAGCAAGGGCGCGACCGTCAAGACCCTGACCGGCGCCCACACCGGCGCCATCACCCCCGGCGCCACCACCGACGCCGTCACCCTCGGCTCCTGGAAGGCGGTCAACGGGTCCTACACCGCCAAGGTCGTCATCGACCCCGACGCCCAGGAGATACCGGCCAAGCGGGACAACAACACGTCCACCAAGCCGCTGTTCGTCGGGCGCGGCGCCAACATGCCGTACGACATGTACGAGGCCGAGGACGGCACGCTCGGCGGCGGCGCCAAGGTCGTCGGCCCCAACCGGACCGTCGGCGATCTCGCCGGCGAGGCCTCGGGCCGCAAGGCGGTCACCCTCACCGGCACCGGCCAGTACGTCGAGTTCACCACCCGGGCCAGCACCAACACCCTCGTCACCCGCTTCTCGATCCCGGACGCGCCGGGCGGCGGCGGCACCGACTCGACCATCAGCGTCTACGTCGACGGCGTCAAGAAGAAGACGCTGCCGCTGACGTCGCGCTACGCCTGGCTGTACGGGGCGGAGGCCGCGCCCGGGAACTCACCCGGCTCCGGGGCACCGCGCCACATCTACGACGAGGCGCACCTCGTGCTCGACCAGACCGTGCCCGCGGGCTCGAGGATCCGGTTGCAGAAGGACGCCTCCGACTCCTCCACGTACGCCTTCGACTTCGTGAACCTGGAGCAGGCGGCGCCGGTCGCCAACCCGGACCCGGCCGCGTACGCCGTGCCCGCCGGATTCACCCACCAGGACGTGCAGAACGCCCTGGACCGGGTGCGGATGGACACCACGGGCAAGCTGGTCGGCGTGTACCTGCCGCCCGGGGAGTACCCGACGTCGAGCAAGTTCCAGGTGTACGGCAAGGCCGTGAAGGTCGTCGGCGCCGGGCCCTGGTTCACCCGGTTCCAGGCGCCCTCGACGCAGGACAACACCGACGTCGGCTTCCGCGCCGACGCGACGGCGAAGGGCTCGACGTTCGCCAACTTCGCCTACTTCGGCAACTACACGTCCCGCATCGACGGGCCGGGCAAGGTGTTCGACTTCGCCAACGTGTCGGACATCGTCATCGACAACATCTGGACCGAGCACATGGTGTGCCTCTACTGGGGCGCCAACACCGACCGGATGACGATCAAGAACTCCCGCATCCGCGACATGTTCGCCGACGGCGTCAACATGACCAACGGGTCGACGGACAACCTCGTCTCCAACAACGACGCCCGGGCCACCGGCGACGACAGCTTCGCGCTGTTCTCGGCGATCGACGCAGGCGGCGCCGACATGAAGAACAACCTCTACGAGAACCTGACGACCACGCTGACCTGGCGCGCGGCCGGTGTCGCCGTGTACGGCGGCTACCAGAACACCTTCCGCAACATCCGGATCGCGGACACTTTGGTGTACTCCGGCATCACCATCTCGTCGCTGGACTTCGGCTATCCGATGAACGGCTTCGGGACCGACCCGACGACCTTCGAGAACATCTCGATCGAGCGGGCCGGCGGGCACTTCTGGGGTGCGCAGACCTTCCCCGGCATCTGGGTCTTCTCCGCCTCGAAGGTCTTCCAGGGCATCCGCGTCAACCACGTGGACATCGTCGACCCCACCTACAGCGGCATCATGTTCCAGACCAACTACGCGGGAGGGCAGCCGCAGTACCCCGTCAAGGACACCGTCTTCACGGACGTCACCATCACCGGGGCGCACAAGAGCGGTGACGCCTACGACGCCAAGTCGGGCTTCGGGGTGTGGGCCAACGAGATGCCGGAGCCGGGACAGGGCCCGGCGGTCGGCGAGGTCACCTTCAACGGGCTGAAGCTCGGCGACAACGCCGTGGACGTCCGCAACACGACCTCCACCTTCAAGATCAACATCAACCCCTAGCCGGATCCGCCCCTGTCGGGAATCGACGAAGCGTAGCGCAAGCCCTTGCGAGGGTTTGCGCTACGCTTGCGTGTATGACGCGACGACTTGCTCAGGTGGCGAAGAAGGTTGGGGTCAGCGAGGCCACGGTCAGCCGGGTCCTCAACGGCAAGCCGGGGGTGTCGGAGGCGACACGGCAGTCGGTGCTGACGGCGCTGGACGTCCTGGGATACGAACGCCCGACGCAACTGCGCGGGGAACGGGCCCGCCTGGTGGGGCTCGTGCTGCCCGAGCTCCAGAACCCGATCTTCCCGGCGTTCGCCGAGGTCATCGGC
>NZ_WWHX01000255.1:7500-19631 GCF_009862125.1 Streptomyces sp. SID5910 | reverse complement strand
GGCTCGCCCCAGGCCTGTAGCCAGCCGCCGTGCAGCCGCGCGTCCTCCAGGGCGATCGACAGGCCGAGACCCGTACCGCCGGTGGTACGCGCGCGTGCCGGGTCGGCCCGCCAGAAGCGGCTGAAGACGCGGGTCGCCTCGCCGGGCTTGAGCCCGACGCCGTAGTCGCGCACCGCGACGGCGACCGCGCCGCCGGCCGCGGCGAGCCGCACGACGACGTCCTCGCCCTCCCCGTGCTCCACGGCGTTGACGACGAGGTTGCGCAGCACCCGCTCCACGCGCCGGGCGTCCGCCTCGGCGACGACGGGCTGCTGGTCGCCGACGACGCGGATCCGCGTGCCCTTGCGCTCGGCGAGCGGCTCGGCCCCGCTGACGACCCGCCGCACGACCTCCCGCAGGTCGATCGGCTCGGCCTCCAGCGCCGCCGCGCCCGCGTCGAAGCGGCTGATCTCCAGCAGGTCCGCCAGCAGCGTCTCGAACCTGTCCAGCTGGTCCGCCAGCAGCTCCGCCGACCGCGCGGTCACCGGATCGAAGTCCACGCGCGCGTCGTGGATGACGTCGGCCGCCATCCGCACGGTCGTCAGCGGCGTCCGCAGCTCGTGCGACACGTCGGACACGAACCGCCGCTGCATCCGCGACAGGTCCTCGAGCTGGCTGATCTTCAGCTGGAGGTTCTGCGCCATCTTGTTGAAGGCCTCGCCGAGCCGCGCGATGTCGTCCTCGCCGGTGACCTTCATCCGTTCCTGCAACCGCCCGGCGGACAGCCGCTCGGCGATGCTCGCCGCCATCCGCACCGGCGTGACGACCTGGCGCACCACCAGCCAGGCGATGGCCCCGAGCAGGACGACGACGAACAGCCCGGCCGTCGCCAGCGTGCCCTTGACCAGGCTGAGCGACTTCTCCTCCTGCGTCAGCGGGAAGAGGTAGTACAGCTGGTACGGCTCACCGTTCGGGTCGTTGACCTGCTTGCCGATGACCAGGCCCGGCTGCGAGGGCTGGTCGGAGTCGTAGACGATCCGCGTGTAGCTCTGGGCCGCCGCCGGGTCGCCGTCGATCCGCTCCCGCAGTTCCTCGGGGACACTGGCCGACCAGTTGACCAGGCCGGAGGCGCGCGGGCCGCGTCCGCTGCCGCTGTCCCCGCCCATGGGCAGGGTGACCACGTCGAAGGCGCCCTGGCCGCCGCTGGACAGCGACTTCACGAGGTCGCTCATCCACTGGATGACGTTCTGCGGCGGGCGGCCGTCCACGGGGGCGCCCTCGTCGCCGGTCGTGCTCGCCGTCTCCTCGGCCTTCTGCTTGGCTACCGCGAAACCGCCGGTGGCCTGGCTCTGCGACGCCTTCACCTTGGCGTCCAGCAGACCGTTGCGGACCTGCCCGATCACGACGAAGCCCAGCAGCAGCACCACGCCCAGCGACATCAGCAGTGTGGTGGCGACGACCTTGAGCTGGATGTTGCGCCGCCACAGCCGCATCACGGGCAGCAGCGGACGGCGTACCCAGCGCATGAACAGACGGAGCACCGGGCTGCCCTGCACCCCGCCGTTCAACAGCCCGCCCTCGAGCAGACGCGCCCAGCGGGAGCGCCGGGGCCCCTGTCCGACAGGCCGCCCGGCGCGGTCCCCGGAGCGGCCGGGCGCCGAAGCGGCACTGTCCCTGCTCATGTCAGCTCGGTCCGGCCTTGTAACCGACGCCACGGACGGTCACCACGATCTCCGGCTTCTCCGGGTCCTTCTCGACCTTGGAGCGCAGCCGCTGCACATGCACGTTGACCAGCCGGGTGTCGGCCGCGTGCCGGTAGCCCCAGACCTGCTCCAGGAGCACCTCGCGGGTGAACACCTGCCACGGCTTGCGGGCCAGCGCGACCAGCAGGTCGAACTCCAGCGGCGTCAGCGCGATCGACTGCCCGTCCCGCTTCACGGAGTGCCCCGCCACGTCGATCACCAGATCGCCGATGGCGAGCTGCTCGGGCGCCGGCTCCTCCGACCTCCGCAGCCGCGCCCGGATCCGGGCCACCAGCTCCTTCGGCTTGAACGGCTTCACGATGTAGTCGTCGGCACCCGACTCCAGGCCCACGACCACGTCGACGGTGTCGCTCTTGGCCGTCAGCATCACGATCGGCACGCCGGACTCCGCCCTGATCAGGCGGCAGACCTCGATGCCGTCCCGGCCGGGCAGCATCAGGTCGAGCAGCACCAGATCGGGCTTGGTCTCACGGAAGGCGGCCAGCGCCTTGTCGCCGTCGGCTACGAAAGACGGCTCAAAACCCTCACCACGCAGCACAATGCCGAGCATCTCGGCCAGTGCGGTGTCGTCGTCGACGACAAGGACTCGTCCCTTCATAAACGACATCATCCCATTCTCGTAACGACGACAGAGGCGCTGGTGAGCGAGGTCACTGACCTGTGACGATAGTCGTACCGAGCCCTCACTGTCTGCTCCGGCCGGCCGCCGCCCGGCCCCCTCACAGCGTGTCCGCACCGCACTACGCAACGCAGGCGGCACCCACCCGCCGCCGGGAGGCGTCCGGACGGCCCCGCTCAGCCCGCGGACGGCCGCCGCACCCCGGCACCCAGCCCGGCGAGAGCCTCGGCCGTCACGGGCGAGACCACCCCCGCCTCGGTGACGATCGCCGTCACCAGCTCGGGCGGCGTCACGTCGAACGCCGGGTTGTACGCCTGCGTCCCCAGCGGAGCCACCGGAATCCCGCCGCCCGCACCCGACACCGGCACCTGCGGAGCCATGACCTCGGTCACCTCGTACCCGGGACGCTGCTCGACCTCGATGGACGCCCCGTCCGGCGTCTGCGCGTCCACCGTCGTCACCGGCGCCACCACGATGAACGGCACATGGTGATAGCGCGCCAGCACCGCGAGCGGATAGCTCCCCACCTTGTTCGCCACGGAACCGTCGGCCGCGATCCGGTCCGCGCCGATCAGCACCGCGTCCACCTCACCCGCCGCGAACAGCGAACCGGCCGCGTTGTCGGTGAGCAGGGTGTACGGCATGTCGTTGCGCGCCGCCTCGTACGCCGTCAGCCGGGCGCCCTGGAGCAGCGGACGCGTCTCGTCCACCCACAGGCGCCGCAGCCGCCCCGCCCGGTGCCCCGCGAGCGCCACCGCGAACGCCGTGCCCTCACCGCCCGACACCAGCGACCCGCTGTTGCAGTGGGTGAGGACACGGTGCCCGCCGGCGGGCAGCAGCTCGTCCAGCAGCGCCAGACCGTGCTCCGCCATCCGGGCGCTGGCCTCGGCGTCCTCCTCGTGCAGCGCCCGCGCCGCGTCCAGCGCCGCCACGGCGGCCTGCCGGGAGTCACCGGTCCTGGCCAGCGCCTCCTGGTGCGCGGCCTGGGCCCGGCGCACCCCGACCGCCAGATTCACCGCGGTGGGCCGTGCCCCCGCCAGCGCGGCGGCGGCCTGCTCCACCTCGAAGCCGCGGACGGCGGCGAGCGCGACCCCGTAGGCGCCCGCGATGCCGAGCAGCGGTGCCCCGCGCACGGCGAGCGAGCGGATCGCCTCCACCAGGGCCGACGGGTCCGTGCAGACCAGCTCGACCTCCTCGGCCGGCAGTCTCGTCTGGTCCAGGAGGACCAGCACCGGGCCCTCGGGGGGTTCCTCCCAGCGGAGGGCGGGTATCTCGGTCGGCCGCTTGTCCTCGCCGCTTTGCGCGTACTGATCAGCCATGCGGTCAGTCTGCCCCCATTCCGGCGGACAATTGAAGGTGCGCTGCCCCCACCTCGCCCGGTCCACAGCCGACCGCCCCATGGCACGATGGCTGCCAACCCGCCGCCGCGACCGCGGAAGGGCACCGTGAAGGAGCGACGATGAACGACACTCCGGGCTGGACCTCGCCCGGATCCGCCCCGTCCGACGGGCAGGAGCCCGGCGCGTCCGGCCCCGCCGACCGCCCGGAAACCGGCGGGCCCGCGGACCGGCCGAGCGCGGAACCGACGAGCCCCGGCACGAAGTGGTCCAAGGAGCAGCCGCCACCCGGCCAGTGGTCCGCACCCACGGGCCCCGGCCAGACCCCGCCTCCCCCGCCGCCGCACACCGGCTGGGGCACCCCGCCCCCGCCCCCGGGCGGCCACGGCGGCCAGGGCCGCGGCTACGCGGGTTCCGGCGGCCCCGGCTGGGGAGCGGGCTGGGGCGGCCCGCCGCCCGCGGCCAAGCCCGGCGTGATCCCGCTCCGCCCCCTCGGCGTCGGTGAGATCCTCGACGGCGCGGTCTCCACCATGCGCACCCACTGGCGCACGGTCCTCGGCATCTCGCTGAGCGTCGCGATCTTCACCGAGGTCATCGTCGTGCTCCTCCAGGGCCTCGTCCTGGACAGCACCCGCTCCGACGCCCTCAGCGACCCCGACGCCACCCTGGGCGAACTCGCCGACGCGCTCACCGCGACCACGGTCAACTCGGGCGTCATCTTCCTGATCTCCCTGATCGGCACCGTCGTCGCCACGGCCCTGCTCACCACCGTCACCAGCCGTGCCGTCCTCGGCAGGCCGGTGACCACCCGCGAGGCCTGGCAGGACGCCCGTCCTCAGGTGATCAGGCTGTTCGGCCTGATCGTCCTCCTGCTGCTGATGGTCGCCGGCATCCTCTTCGCCGCCATGCTGCCGGGCCTCCTCGTCACCGCCACGGCGGGCGGCGAGTCGGGCGTGGCCCTGACCGCCCTGGGCTTCCTGGCGGGCGGAGTCGTCGCCGTGTGGCTCATGGTCCGCTTCTCCCTGGCCTCCCCCGCCCTGATGCTGGAGAAGCAGGGCATCAAGAAGGCGCTGGGCCGCTCGACGAAGCTCGTGCGCGGCTCCTGGTGGCGGGTCTTCGGCATCCAGCTGCTGGCGACGGTCATCGCGAACATCGTCGCGTCGATCATCGTCATCCCCTTCACCTTCCTCGCCGCCACCCTCAGCGGCGACGGCGTCGGCGGATTCCTCGAAGGCGGCGGCGACCTCGGCTGGACCTTCCTCGTCGTCAGCGCCGTCGGCTCGGTGATCGGCTCCATGATCACCTTCCCGATCACGGCCGGCGTCACGGTGCTCCTCTACATCGACCAGCGCATCCGCCGCGAGGCCCTCGACCTCGAACTGGCCCGCGCCGCCGGCACCCAGGGCCCCGGCAGCCCCGGCGCCGTCCCCGGGACCTGATGCGGTGAGTCCGACGGGGGGAGTTCTCACAGAGGTGCTGCCACGCACCGCCGTACGCACGCTGCTGCACGCCGGCGACACCGCCGTGCTGTCCCTGGCACGCTCCGGCGACGAACCGCCGGTGACGACGCCGCGCGCCCCCGCACGGGAGGCGGCGCAACGCGAGCTGTCCAAGCGCATGTACCACGAGAACGACCCCAGCTGGGTCCAGCGGGCCCTGAACGCCCTCTGGGACTGGATCGGCGAGCTGTTCGGCAGGGCGTCCACCGCGACGCCCGGAGGGACGCTCGGACTGATCGTCATCGTCGTGGCCGTCCTGGCCGTACTGGGCGCCCTCTGGTGGCGCCTGGGCACCCCCCGCCGCGCGCCCGCCTCCGCTCCCGCCCTGTTCGACGACCGCCCCCGCAGCGCCGCCGACCACCGCGCCGCCGCCGAGGCGCACGCCGCCCAGGGCCACTGGAACCAGGCCGTCCAGGAACGCATGCGGGCCGTCGTCCGCGCCCTGGAGGAACGCGCCCTCCTCGACATCCGCCCCGGCCGCACCGCCGACGAGGCGGCCACCGAGGCCGGCCGCGCCCTGCCCGCCCACGGCGACCGGCTGCGCGCCGCGGCCCGGGACTTCGACGACGTCGCATACGGCGGCCGACCCGGCACCGAGCAGTCGTACCGCCGCCTGGCCGGCCTCGACCGCGACCTGGAACGCGGCACACCCCACCTGGCCGGCGCCACCACCGGCAGCGCGAACGACCCCGACACCCAGCGGGGAGCCGCCGGATGACCACCGAGGCTACGCTTCCCACCACCTCGGCCTCGCCCACCGCCCGCCACCTGTGGACCCGCGCGCGAGGCATCACGCTCGCCCTCGTGCTGCTGCTCGCCGGCGCCGTCGCGATCGCCGTCGTCCGCTCCGACGCCCGGCACGGCGAGCTCGACCCGCGCTCCGCGGACCCCTACGGCAGCCGCGCCGTCGCCGAACTCCTCGCCGACCGGGGCGTGTCCACCCGGGTGGTCACCACCCTGGACGACGCCCGCGCCGCGACCGGGCCGGACACCACCCTGCTGGTGGCCGTCCCCGACCTGCTCACCGAACGCCAGCAGACGGAGCTGCACTCCGCGACCGCCGGCTCCGGCGGCCGTACGGTCCTCGTGGCCCCCGGCGGCTCCTCCGTCGAACGGCTCGCCCCCGGTGTCACCGCCGACCCCGCGATCAGCTTCGACTCGACGCTGTCCCCCGACTGCGACCTGCCCGCCGCCCGCCGCGCGGGCACCGCCGACACGGGCGGCATCCGCTACAGCAGCACCCACCTGCAAGCGGACGTCTGCTACCCCAGCGAGCGCCTGGCCACCCTGCTCCGCATCCCCGAGACGTCGCCGCCGTCCGGCGAGGCGGCCCCGGGCGACACGATCGTCCTCGGCGCACGCGACATCCTCTACAACCAGCGCCTCGACGAGCACGGCAACGCCTCGCTCGCCCTCCAACTCCTCGGCTCCCGCACCCACCTGGTCTGGTACCTCCCCACGCTCTCCGACGCCACCGCCCCCGAGGACGAGCGCGGCTTCTTCGACCTGCTCCCCTCCGGCTGGCTCTGGGGCACCCTGCAACTCCTCATCGCCGCCGCCCTGGCCGCCCTGTGGCGGGCACGCCGACTCGGCCCCCTGGTGCACGAAAAACTCCCCGTCGCGATCCGCGCCTCCGAAACCACCGAGGGCCGCGCCCGCCTCTACCGCAAGGCCAACGCCCGCGACCGCGCGGCCACCGCTCTTCGCTCCGCGACCCGCACCCGCCTCGCCCCCCTCGTAGGCGTCCCCGTCGCCCAGGCGCACGCGCCCGAGGCCCTGCTCCCCGCGCTGTCCGCCCACCTCCACGGCGACGGACAGTCCCTGCACACCCTCCTCTTCGGCCCGCCGCCCCGCGACGACGCGGCCCTCATCACCCTCGCCGACCAACTCGACGCCCTCGAAAGAGAGGTACGCCGTCCATGATGGACCCGACCACTGACAACGCCGGGCAGAGCGGAGAGGCGGGCAACGCCCGCGCCGCCCTGGAAGCCCTGCGCGCCGAGATCGCCAAGGCCGTGGTCGGCCAGGACGCCGCCGTGACCGGCCTCGTCGTCGCCCTCCTGTGCCGCGGCCACGTCCTCCTCGAAGGCGTCCCCGGAGTCGCCAAGACCCTCCTCGTCCGCGCCCTCGCCGCGGCCACGGAACTCGACACCAAGCGCGTCCAGTTCACCCCCGACCTCATGCCGAGCGACGTCACCGGCTCCCTGGTCTACGACGCCCGCACCGCCGAGTTCTCCTTCCAGCCCGGCCCGGTCTTCACCAACCTGCTCCTGGCCGACGAGATCAACCGCACGCCCCCGAAGACCCAGTCGTCCCTCCTCGAAGCCATGGAGGAACGCCAGGTCACGGTCGACGGCACCCCCCGCCCGCTCCCCGACCCCTTCCTCGTCGCCGCGACCCAGAACCCGGTCGAGTACGAGGGCACCTACCCCCTCCCGGAAGCCCAGCTGGACCGCTTCCTCCTCAAGCTGACCGTCCCCCTCCCGTCCCGCCAGGACGAGATCGACGTGCTCACCCGCCACGCCGGGGGCTTCAACCCGCGTGACCTGCACGCCGCCGGCGTACGCCCCGTCACGAGCGCCGCCGACCTGGAAGCGGCCCGCGCCGAGGTCGCCAGGACGACGGTGCACCCGGAGATCACGGCCTACGTCGTCGACATCTGCCGCGCCACCCGCGAGTCGCCGTCCCTCACCCTCGGCGTCTCCCCGCGCGGAGCCACGGCACTGCTGTCCACGTCCCGCGCATGGGCCTGGCTGACGGGCCGCGACTACGTCACCCCCGACGACGTGAAGGCCCTCGCGCTCCCCACCCTCCGCCACCGCGTGCAGCTCCGCCCGGAGGCCGAGATGGAGGGCGTGACCGCCGACTCGGTCATCAACGCGATCCTCGCCCACGTCCCCGTCCCCCGCTGATGGCCCTCACCGGACGCGCCGCGCTCCTCGCGGCCCTCGGCTCCGTCCCCATCGGCATCTGGGACGCCGGCTGGACGGGCATCCTCGCCGTCAACGCCCCGCTGGCGCTGGCCTGCGCCTGCGACTTCGCCCTGGCCGCCCCGGTAAGGCGGCTGCGCCTGTCCCGTTCCGGCGACACCTCGACACGCCTGGGCGAAACCGCCGACGTCACCCTGACGGTCACCAACCCGTCGGGCCGTCCGCTGCGCGCCCACCTCCGCGACGCCTGGCCGCCCAGCAGCTGGCAGCCCGGCACGGAGACAGCGGCCTCCCGCCACCATGTGACGGTCCCCCCGGGCGAACGCCGACGCGTCACCACACGCCTACGGCCCACCCGCCGAGGCGACCGCCGGACGGACCGCGTCACCATCCGCTCGTACGGCCCCCTGGGCCTCTTCTCCCGCCAGGGCGCCCACCGGGTCCCCTGGGTGGTGCGCGTCCTGCCCCCGTTCACCAGCCGCAAGCACCTTCCGTCCAGGCTGTCGCGCCTTCGCGAACTCGACGGCCGGACCAGCGTGCTCACCCGCGGCGAGGGCACGGAGTTCGACAGCCTCCGCGAGTACGTCCCCGGCGACGACACCCGTTCCATCGACTGGCGCGCGACCGCCCGCCAGTCCACCGTCGCCGTACGCACCTGGCGCCCCGAACGCGACCGGCACATCCTGCTCGTCCTCGACACGGGCCGCACATCCGCCGGCCGCGTCGGCGACGCCCCCCGCCTCGACGCCTCCATGGACGCCGCCCTGCTCCTGGCAGCCCTGGCGTCCCGCGCCGGCGACCGCGTCGACCTCCTCGCCTACGACCGCCGGGTACGCGCCCTGGTCCAGGGCAGGACGGCAGGTGACGTACTGCCTTCCCTGGTCAACGCGATGGCGACGCTGGAGCCGGAACTGCTGGAGACCGACGCGCGCGGCCTCACCGCGACCGCAGTCCGCTCGGCCCCTCGCCGCTCCCTGGTCGTGCTGTTCACCACGCTCGACACGGCGCCGATAGAAGAAGGCCTACTCCCGGTCCTGCCTCAGCTGACTCAGCGCCACACGGTCCTCGTGGCCTCCGTGGCGGATCCGCACATCTCCCGGATGGCGAAGGCCCGCGGCAACACCGACGCCGTGTACGAGGCTGCCGCCGCGGCGCAGACCCAGGCGGAACGCCGTCGCACCTCGGACCAGCTCCGCCGGCACGGGGTGACGGTCGTCGACGCGACACCGGACCAACTGGCGCCTGCGCTCGCCGACGCCTATCTGGAACTGAAAGCCGCCGGCCGCCTGTGATCGCGGTCGGCCTGTGCCCGGTCGGGACCGGGACCGAAAGGCCCCTAAACGCAGAAAACCCCGCACCGTGAGGTGCGGGGTTTCCCGGAATGATTGTTCGGCGGCGTCCTACTCTCCCACAGGGTCCCCCCTGCAGTACCATCGGCGCTGTAAGGCTTAGCTTCCGGGTTCGGAATGTAACCGGGCGTTTCCCTAACGCTATGACCACCGAAACACTATGAAACTGTCAACCGCACCACGCCTGACACAGACATGGGGTTGTTCGTGGTTTCAGAACCAACACAGTGGACGCGAGCAACTGAGGACAAGCCCTCGGCCTATTAGTACCGGTCACCTCCACACCTTGCGGTGCTTCCAGATCCGGCCTATCAACCCAGTCGTCTACTGGGAGCCTTACCCCATCAAGTGGGTGGGAGTCCTCATCTCGAAGCAGGCTTCCCGCTTAGATGCTTTCAGCGGTTATCCCTCCCGAACGTAGCCAACCAGCCATGCCCTTGGCAGGACAACTGGCACACCAGAGGTTCGTCCGTCCCGGTCCTCTCGTACTAGGGACAGCCCTTCTCAAGACTCCTACGCGCACAGCGGATAGGGACCGAACTGTCTCACGACGTTCTAAACCCAGCTCGCGTACCGCTTTAATGGGCGAACAGCCCAACCCTTGGGACCGACTCCAGCCCCAGGATGCGACGAGCCGACATCGAGGTGCCAAACCATCCCGTCGATATGGACTCTTGGGGAAGATCAGCCTGTTATCCCCGGGGTACCTTTTATCCGTTGAGCGACGGCGCTTCCACAAGCCACCGCCGGATCACTAGTCCCGACTTTCGTCCCTGCTCGACCCGTCGGTCTCACAGTCAAGCTCCCTTGTGCACTTACACTCAACACCTGATTGCCAACCAGGCTGAGGGAACCTTTGGGCGCCTCCGTTACTCTTTAGGAGGCAACCGCCCCAGTTAAACTACCCATCAGACACTGTCCCTGATCCGGATCACGGACCCAGGTTAGACATCCAGCACGACCAGACTGGTATTTCAACGACGACTCCCCCTGAACTGGCGTCCAGAGTTCACAGTCTCCCAGCTATCCTACACAAGCCGAACCGAACACCAATATCAAACTGTAGTAAAGGTCCCGGGGTCTTTCCGTCCTGCTGCGCGAAACGAGCATCTTTACTCGTAGTGCAATTTCACCGGGCCTATGGTTGAGACAGTCGAGAAGTCGTTACGCCATTCGTGCAGGTCGGAACTTACCCGACAAGGAATTTCGCTACCTTAGGATGGTTATAGTTACCACCGCCGTTTACTGGCGCTTAAGTTCTCAGCTTCGCCCGACCGAAATCGGACTAACCGGTCCCCTTAACGTTCCAGCACCGGGCAGGCGTCAGTCCGTATACATCGCCTTACGGCTTCGCACGGACCTGTGTTTTTAGTAAACAGTCGCTTCTCGCTGGTCTCTGCGGCCACCCCCAGCTCAGACCGTAAAGATCATCACCAGGTGTGGCCCCCCTTCTCCCGAAGTTACGGGGGCATTTTGCCGAGTTCCTTAACCATAGTTCACCCGAACGCCTCGGTATTCTCTACCTGACCACCTGAGTCGGTTTAGGGTACGGGCCGCCATGAAACTCGCTAGAGGCTTTTCTCGACAGCATAGGATCATCCACTTCACCACAATCGGCTCGGCATCAGGTCTCAGCCTCATGTGCGACGGATTTACCTATCACACGGCCTACACCCTTACCCCGGGACAACCACCGCCCGGGATGGACTACCTTCCTGCGTCACCCCATCACTCACCTACTACCAACTTGGTTCAGCGGCTCCACCACTCCCCCTCACTCCGAAGAGATCAGGGGCGGCTTCACGGCCTTAGCATCACTGGATTCGATGTTTGACGCTTCACAGCGGGTACCGGAATATCAACCGGTTATCCATCGACTACGCCTGTCGGCCTCGCCTTAGGTCCCGACTTACCCTGGGCAGATCAGCTTGACCCAGGAACCCTTAGTCAATCGGCGCAAACGTTTCTCACGTTTGTATCGCTACTCATGCCTGCATTCTCACTCGTGAACCGTCCACAACTCGCTTCCGCGGCTGCTTCACCCGGCACACGACGCTCCCCTACCCATCACGATCCCCGTTGGGGGTACATATCGCAATGACACGACTTCGGCGGTACGCTTGAGCCCCGCTACATTGTCGGCGCGGAATCACTAGACCAGTGAGCTATTACGCACTCTTTCAAGGGTGGCTGCTTCTAAGCCAACCTCCTGGTTGTCTGTGCGACTCCACATCCTTTCCCACTTAGCGTACGCTTAGGGGCCTTAGTCGATGCTCTGGGCTGTTTCCCTCTCGACCATGGAGCTTATCCCCCACAGTCTCACTGCCGCGCTCTCACTTACCGGCATTCGGAGTTTGGCTAAGGTCAGTAACCCGGTAGGGCCCATCGCCTATCCAGTGCTCTACCTCCGGCAAGAAACACACGACGCTGCACCTAAATGCATTTCGGGGAGAACCAGCTATCACGGAGTTTGATTGGCCTTTCACCCCTAACCACAGGTCATCCCCCAGGTTTTCAACCCTGGTGGGTTCGGTCCTCCACGAAGTCTTACCTCCGCTTCAACCTGCCCATGGCTAGATCACTCCGCTTCGGGTCTTGAGCGTGCTACTAAAATCGCCCTGTTCGGACTCGCTTTCGCTACGGCTTCCCCACCCG
>NZ_WWHX01000255.1:0-5000 GCF_009862125.1 Streptomyces sp. SID5910 | reverse complement strand
ATCAAACTCTCCGTGAATGTTTACCCGTAATCGGGTGACACATCACGAGAGCGGAACATCGGGAGGAATAATCCCGACGTTCACAGCGTCCTCGCTGTTGTGTATTTCAAAGGAACCTCGACCATCACACTGTGATGGACGGGGTATCAACATATCTGGCGTTGACTTTTGGCACGCTGTTGAGTTCTCAAGGAACGGACGCTTCCTTTGTACTCACCCTCTCGGGCTTTCCTCCGGGCTTTTCCCTTCGGTCTTGCGTTTCCGACTCTATCAGATCCTTTTCCGATCCGATTTCCTCGGTGCTTTCCAGGTTCCCGCTTTCGCGTTTCCCTTTCCGGCGGTTCCGACTCTATCAGATCCTTTCGGGCTCTGATTCCCCGTCAGAGGGGGTTGTCTTCCCGGCTGTTGGGCCGTTCCGACGAGTGAGACTCTAGCGGATTCCCGACTCCCGAGCTAATCGGGGGCCGCGTCCTTTCGAACGTGGATTCCTCATTCCGCGAATACGCGCGCCAATGCAACGACGACGTCGACAGCGCGACTGTTCGTCGAGGAGTGGTGGGTACTTGCGGAATCGCTGTCCGGGGACCGACCGGAGTCGGCGCTCACGTCGGACAACTCGGAGAACACTACGGATGGGGGCATGTCGTGTCAACTCCGTGGCGGGACGGTCGTCCGCCGCGTAGCGTGTGGGGCGTGATGACGCGTACGTGCAACCAGTCCTGGTGGGCCGCCTGACGGCGGCCGCGCTCACGTACGCACACGACGGCCGCCGCTTCGGCGGCCGTTCTCGTATCTCCCTCCAGGAGGGGCGGCCGGCGGGTGGCGGCGGCCCTGACCAAGAGGTGGAGAAATGACGCGGGTCTTCAGTGGGGTCAAGCCGACCGGGCATCTGACGCTGGGGAACTACCTGGGAGCCATGCGGCGGTGGGCCGCGGTGGACCAGCACCGGTCCGACGCGCTGTTCTGTGTCGTCGACCTGCACGCGCTGACCGTGGACCACGATCCGGCGCGGGTGCGCCGGCTGAGCCGGCAGGCGGCGTCCCTGCTGTTGGCGGCGGGGCTGGATCCCGAGGTGTGCACCGTGTTCGTGCAGAGTCATGTGGACGAACACGCGCGGCTGTCGTACGTACTGGAGTGCGTGGCCACGGACGGTGAGATGCGCCGGATGATCCAGTACAAGGAGAAGGCCGCGCGGGAGCGGGAGCGGGGCGGGAGTGTGCGGCTGTCGCTGCTGACGTATCCCGTGCTGATGGCGGCCGACATCCTGGCGTACGGGACGGACGAGGTGCCGGTCGGGAGCGACCAGACGCAGCATGTGGAGCTGGCGCGGGATCTGGCGGTGCGGTTCAACCAGCGGTACGGGCACACGTTCGTGGTGCCCAGAGCCACGAGTCCGGCGGTGGCGGCGCGCGTGATGAATTTGCAGGAACCGGCGTCGAAGATGGGGAAGAGCGACGACGTCGGGCCCGGGATCGTCTATGTGCTCGATGAGCCGGACGTGGTGCGGAAGAAGGTCATGCGGGCCGTGACCGACAGCGGGCGCGAGGTCGTGTACGACCGGGAGGCGCGGCCGGGGCTCGCGAACCTGCTGGAGATCCTCGCCGCGTGCGCAGGCGGGGAGCCGGCGGAGCTGGCGGCGGCGTACGACTCGTACGGCGCGCTGAAGAAGGATGTCGCGGAGGCCGTGGTGGAGGTGCTGCGGCCGTTGCGGAAGCGGCATCAGGAGCTGTGCGCGGATCCCGGCTATGTGGAGGGCGTGCTGCGGGAGGGCGCGGAGAAGGCGCGGGCGATGGCCCGGCCGACCGTGGATGCCGCCTACCGCGCGATCGGGTTGTTGGCGCCGCTGCCGGACAGCGTGGTGAACGCGGCCCGGTAGGCGCGGGGGCTGGTGGCGAGGCGCGATGCGAAGTGCTGTCGCATCGTGACCTCGCTACCGAAGCCGGCCCGGCGGGCGACCTCGGGCATGGGGAGGTCGGTGCGCTCCAGAAGCCTCTGGGCGGCGGCGATGCGCTGGTCGAGGAGCCAGCGCAGGGGTGTGGTGCCGGTGGCCGCCGTGAAGTGGCGGGCGAAGGAGCGAGGGGACATGCCGGCGCGGGCGGCCAGGCCGGCGACGGTCAGTGGCTCGTGGAGGTGCCGCAGGGCGTGCTCGCGGACGGCGGCGAGGGCGTCGGCGTCGCGGTCGGTGCGTGGGGTGGGGCGCTCGATGAACTGGGCCTGGGTGCCGGTGCGGAAGGGGGCCGTGACCATCGAGCGGGCGATGGTGGCGGCGGTCTCGGCGCCGTGGGCCAGGCGGACCAGGTGGAGGCAGAGGTCGATGCCGGCGGCGGTGCCGGCCGCGGTCCAGAGGTTGTCGTCCTCGATGAAGAGGGCGTCGGGGACGACGGTGACGCGGGGGTGGTGGGTGCGCAGGAGGTCGGTCAGCCGCCAGTGGGTGATGGCGCGGCGGCCGTCGAGCAGACCCGCCTGGGCGAGGGTGAAGGCGCCTGCGCACAGGGCCGCGACGGTGGTGCCGCGGGCGTGGGCGCGGCGCAGGGCGTCGAGGACCGGGGCGGGGGCCGGGGTGAGGTGGTCGTCGAGGCCGGGGACCACGACGAGGTCGGCGCGGTCCAGCCAGCCGAGGGGGCGGTCGGGGTGGAGGGCGAGGCCGCCGCGCATCGGGACGGCGGTGGTGCCGTCGGCGGCGACACGGCGCAGGTCGAAGGCGGGGGCGCCTCGATCGGTGCGGTCGGTGCCCCAGACCTCGGTGATGACGGAGACGTCGAAGGCCCGGATGCCGGGGAAGGCGACGAGGGCAACGCGGTAGGGGACCTGGGCGGGGGCCTGCTCTGCCATGGCTGGCAGTAAACCATCGATCGCTGACTTCCGTACCTCTGGGGAGCTCGTCCGTCCGGCGACACGATCGGGGGCATGGAGATCGCGGAGAACGCAGCGCTGGTGGTCGTGGACGTGCAGAAGGGCTTCGAGGAGCTCGACTTCTGGGGGACGCGCAACAACCCGGCGGCGGACGACAACATCGCCGCCCTCGTCGACGCCTGGCAGTCGACCGGGCGGCCGGTCGTCTTCGTACGGCACGACTCGGTCAAGCCGGGGTCGCCGTTGCGGACGGGGTACGAGGGCAACGGCTTCAAGGAGTACGTGGAGCGGCGGCGCGGGAAGGGGAGCGGGGCCGAGGTGCTGGTGACGAAGACCGTGAACTCGGCGTTCCTCGGGACGCCGGACCTCGGGGCGTGGCTCCGGGAGCAGAGGATCGGGCAGGTGGTGCTGGCCGGGATCCAGACGAACATGTGCGTCGAGACGACGGCCCGGATGGGCGGGAACCTCGGGTTCGACGTGCTGGTCGCGTTCGACGCGACGTACACCTTCGACCTGGAGGGGCCCTTCGGCTGGCGGCAGAGCGCCGACGAACTGGCGCGGGCGTCGGCGGTGTCGCTGCACGGGGGCGGGTTCGCGCGGGTGGTGACCACGGAGGACGTGGTGGCCGCGGCGGAGTGAGCCGTCGACCTGGAAGCGGCGGGGCGAACACGGCCTCGCGCGGCCGGCACGGTGGTCGTGTCGGCCGCGCGGACATGTCCGGTCAGCCGCCGGTCATCTCCATGAGCTGCTGGGCCGAGTCAGCGGCACCGGCCCAGACCCGGACGTCCCGGATGCGTCCCGGCAGGTGCCGCGTCCAGCTCTCGCCGTCCGTCGTCCCGCCGACGGTGAGAACGCCCGAGCCGGACGGGGTCGGGACGGAGTGCGCTTCGCCGTTCTGGGTGGTTCCGATGTAGAGCTTGACCTCTCCGTCCTGGGCGTCGTAGACGCCGGTCAGGCGGACAGGTTCGTCCGGCCGGGCGGCCTCGGCGGAGGTGACCGCGGCATAGGTGCCGTCGGCGTTCAGGCGGCCGAAGCGCGCGGCTTCGTACCAGAGGCCCCAGGTGGAACCGTCGGCCGCACGCCGGCCCACGACTTGGCCGACGCGGCCGGTGCCCCAGGTGCAGACCGCGGCTCCGTCCACCGATTGTCTGGCCGACGACTGCCGGCAGGCCGGTGGGCCGGGAGTAGCCGCGACGTTCACCTTCGCTCCGAACGAGGCCGACACCGGATTCAATCTCCCTGCTCATGACCCGTCAAGAGAGTTAGTCCTTGGTGCCGGAGGCTAGTTCGCGGCTGCGGTCGCGGGCGGCTTCGAGGGCGGCGATGAGGGCGGCTCGGACGCCGTGGTTCTCGAGTTCGCGGATGGCGTTGATGGTGGTGCCGGCGGGGGACGTGACGTTCTCGCGGAGCTTGACCGGGTGCTCGCCGCTGTCGCGGAGCATCTTCGCGGCGCCGATCGCGGACTGGACGATCAGGTCGTGGGCCTTGTCGCGGGGCAGGCCGAGGAGGATGCCGGCGTCGGTCATGGCCTCGACCAGGTAGAAGAAGTACGCCGGGCCCGAGCCGGAGAGGGCGGTGCAGGCGTCCTGCTGGTTCTCCGGGACGCGGAGGGTCTTGCCGACGGCGCCGAAGATCTCCTCGGCGTGAGCCAGGTGGGCGGCGGTGGCGTGGGTGCCGGCGGAGATGACGGACATGGCCTCGTCCACGAGGGCCGGGGTGTTCGTCATGACGCGGACCACGGGGGTGCCGGCGGTGAGGCGGTCCTCGAAGAAGGAGGTCGGGATGCCCGCGGCGCCGCTGATGACCAGGCGGTCGGCGGGGATGTGCGGGGCGAGTTCGTCGAGGAGGGTGCCCATGTCCTGCGGCTTCACCGTGAGGATCAGGGTGTCGGCGGCCTTGGCGGCCTCGGCGTTGGTGACCGGGGTGACTCCGTAGCGGGTGCGGAGTTCGTCGGCCCGTTCCTGGCGGCGGGCGGTGACCAGGAGGTCGGCGGGGGACCAGCCGGAGCCGATCATGCCGCTGAGCAGGGCTTCGCCGATCTTGCCGGTGCCGAGGACTGCGACTTTCTGGGTCATGGGTGTGGTGCCCTCCGGGGGTGCGCGTTGGCCTTGGTCATCCTCGCATTCGGGGAGGCGGGTGGGGTGGTG
>NZ_WWHX01000024.1 GCF_009862125.1 Streptomyces sp. SID5910 | reverse complement strand
TAGGGGCCGTGCGCGGTGATGACGGCGTGCTCGTCCATCACGGCGATGGACGGCAGGTCGTGCCGCTGGCCGATCTCGAAGTCGTTCGGGTCGTGGGCGGGCGTCACCTTGACGGCGCCCGTGCCGAACTCGGGGTCGACGTGCTCGTCCGCGACGACCGGGATGGAACGGTCGGTCAGCGGCAGCTTGATGAGCTTGCCGACGAGGTGCTTGTACCGCTCGTCCTCGGGGTGGACGGCGACGGCGGTGTCACCGAGCATCGTCTCGGCACGGGTGGTGGCGACGACGATGGTCTCGTCACCCTCCCCGTACTTCATGGAGACGAGCTCGCCGTCGTCGTCCTGGTACTCGACCTCGATGTCGGAGATCGCGGTCAGGCAGCGCGGGCACCAGTTGATGATGCGCTCGGCGCGGTAGATCAGCTCGTCGTCGTAGAGCCGCTTGAAGATGGTCTGGACGGCCTGGGACAGGCCCTCGTCCATGGTGAAGCGCTCACGCGACCAGGCGACACCGTCGCCGAGGCGGCGCATCTGGCCGCTGATCTGCCCGCCGGACTCGCCCTTCCACTGCCAGACGCGCTCGACGAACGCCTCACGGCCCAGGTCGTGGCGGGACTTGCCCTCCTTGGCCAGCTCCCGCTCGACGACGTTCTGCGTGGCGATGCCGGCGTGGTCCATGCCGGGCTGCCACAGCGTCTCGAAACCCTGCATGCGCTTGCGGCGGGTCAGGGCGTCGATGAGCGTGTGCTCGAAGGCGTGCCCGAGGTGCAGGCTGCCCGTGACGTTCGGCGGCGGGATGACGACGGTGAACGGCGGCTTGTCGCTCTTGGCGTCCGCCTCGAAGTAGCCCCGCTCCACCCAGCGCTCGTACAGCGGCCCCTCTACATCGGCCGGCGCGTAGGTGGTCGGCAGTTCGGTGTCGGGCGCTGGTGGCTGCTGCTGAGCGTTCTCGGTCACGGGGGTCAGTTTACGGGCGTCACGGCCCTGTCCCGAAACGCGTTTCCTTTGTAACGGTGCGGCCCCCGGTGACCTGCGCACGCCAGACCTGAGTCAGGATGTCAGAACCACGTAAGCATCTGGAGGGGAACCCAGCAATGAGTCACAACCAGCCGGGCCCGTACGGCGGGCAGCCCCAGCAGCCCGGACCGTACGGCCAGCCGGGACCGTACGGCCAGCAGCCGCAGGCCCCCCAGCCCGGCTACGGCTACCCCCAGCAGGCACCTCCCGCGCAGCCCGGTTACGGCTACCCGCAGCAGGCACCCGGCCAGCAGCAGGGCTACGGCTACCCGCAGCAGCCCGCCCAGGGCGGCGTCCCGCCGCAGGCCCCCTACGGCCAGCAGCCCTACGGCATGCCCCAGCCCCCGGCCCCGGCGGGCGGCAAGAAGAAGACGGGCCTGATCATCGGCGCGGTCGCGGTGGTGGCGGCGATCGGCGTGGGCGCGTACTTCGTCCTCGGCGGCAGCGGGAGCGGCAGTGGCTCGGACATCGCCGACGACGGCCCGCACAAGCTGACGACCCCGGCGACGGTGATCGGCGGCGAGTACAAGAAGAGCGACGACAGCAACGAGGACAGCGGCGGCTTCACCAAGGACGACCTGAAGGACGCCGAGAAGCACGGCGTGAAGAACGCCAAGGACGTCAGCGCCGCCTACCAGGGCGGGGACGAGAACAACCCGCTCGCCATGAAGGTGATCAACTTCATGGGCGTGTACGGCGAGATCGAGGACCCGGAGAAGGTCGTCGACGCCATGTTCGCCGAGGTGAAGAAGAACGCGACCGAGGACAAGACCACCGAGGGCGAGGCCGTCGGCTCTCCGAAGGAGTTCAAGCCCAGCGGGCTGAGCGGCGCGGTCCTGAAGTGCCAGGAACTGAAGATCAAGAACGACGACGCCGTGTCGGGCGACCCGACCACCGGGCCGGCGGAGATCCACATGCCGGTGTGCATCTGGGGCGACCACAGCACCATCGGCGTGAACATCAGCATGGAGGTGGCCGACGCCATGGCCGGCAAGGCCGCCGACCTGAACAAGGCCGCCGAGCTGACCGCCAAGCTCCGGGGGGACGTCCGCGTCAAGGCCTGACGCTGACGCTGACGCACGGAAACGACGGAAGGGGCCCGGTCGAGTCGACCGGGCCCCTTCCGCGTGTGTACGGCGACGGCTACGCCGTCTTCTGCTCCCCCGGGCCGCGGCCTCGCGAATCGCGGGGGATCAGCGTCGGGTTGACGTTGGAGAGGACCACGTCGGCCGTGATGACGACGCGGGCGACGTCCTTGCGGGACGGGACCTCGTACATCACGCCCTGGAGGACCTCCTCCATGATGGCGCGCAGGCCGCGGGCGCCGGTCTGGCGGAGGATGGCCTGGTCGGCGATGGCCTCCAGGGCCTCGCGCTCGAAGTCCAGCTCCACGCCGTCGAGTTCGAACAGGCGCTGGTACTGCTTGACCAGCGCGTTGCGCGGCTCGACCAGGATCTGGAGCAGGGCCTCGCGGTCGAGGTTGTGGACCGAGGTGATGACGGGCAGGCGGCCGATGAACTCGGGGATCATCCCGAACTTCACCAGGTCCTCCGGCATGACCTGCTCGAACTGGTCCTTGGACTCGATCTCCCGCTTGGAGCGGATCTGCGCGCCGAAGCCGATGCCCTTGGCGCCGGCCCGGCCCTCGATGATCTTCTCCAGGCCCGCGAAGGCACCGCCCACGATGAACAGCACGTTCGTCGTGTCGATCTGGATGAACTCCTGGTGCGGGTGCTTGCGCCCGCCCTGCGGCGGCACGGAGGCCGTGGTGCCCTCCAGGATCTTCAGCAGGGCCTGCTGGACGCCCTCGCCGCTGACGTCACGCGTGATCGACGGGTTTTCGCTCTTCCGGGCGACCTTGTCGATCTCGTCGATGTAGATGATCCCGGTCTCGGCCTTCTTGACGTCGTAGTCGGCGGCCTGGATCAGCTTCAGCAGGATGTTCTCGACGTCCTCGCCGACATACCCCGCCTCGGTGAGCGCCGTGGCGTCCGCGATCGCGAACGGCACGTTCAGCATGCGGGCGAGGGTCTGGGCCAGCAGGGTCTTGCCGGAGCCCGTGGGGCCGAGCAGCAGGATGTTGGACTTCGCCAGCTCGATGGCGTCCTCGCGGCCCTGCGCGCCGCCGTTCTCGCCGGCCTGGACCCGCTTGTAGTGGTTGTACACCGCGACGGAGAGCGCCTTCTTGGCCGCCTCCTGGCCCACCACGTACCCCTCGAGGAACTCGTAGATCTCGCGGGGCTTGGGGAGCTCCTCCCAGCGCACCTCGCTGGTCTCGGCGAGCTCTTCCTCGATGATCTCGTTGCAGAGATCGATGCACTCGTCGCAGATGTACACACCGGGCCCTGCGATGAGCTTCTTGACCTGCTTCTGGCTCTTGCCGCAGAACGAGCACTTGAGCAGATCGCCGCCGTCACCGATGCGTGCCACGGTGTGCTTCCCCTTCGCCTGGGAGACTCCTGGCCGTCGACGCGACGTCGACGGCCGGCTGACTCCTGGTGCTGCCTTATGTCCGACGGTACCTTGCCGGGCCCCCCGTCCGGGCCCCCCTTGGCACGGTTCGCTTTGACGTGAACCGCGCCAAACCGTGCCAAGGGGCGGCAGACGTTACCGCCTCCCGCCTAGCGCAGGGAGGAGTTGTCCATCTTCCGGGTGGTGATGATCTGGTCGATCAGGCCGTAGCTCAGCGCGTCCTCGGCCGTGAGGATCTTGTCGCGCTCGATGTCCTCGCGGATCTTCTCGACCGGCGTGGTGGAGTGCTTGGCCAGCATCTCCTCCAGCTGCGCGCGCATCCGCAGGATCTCGTTGGCGGCGATCTCCAGGTCGGAGACCTGGCCGCGGCCGGTCTCGCTGTACGGCTGGTGGATCAGGACGCGGGCGTTCGGCAGGGCCATGCGCTTGCCGGGCGTGCCGGCGGCCAGCAGGATCGCCGCGGCGGAGGCCGCCTGGCCCATGCAGACCGTCTGGATGTCGGGCTTCACGTACTGCATGGTGTCGTAGATCGCCGTGAGCGCCGTGAAGGAGCCGCCGGGGCTGTTGATGTAGACCGAGATGTCGCGGTCCGGGTCCATCGACTCCAGGCACAGCAGCTGGGCCATGACGTCGTTGGCGGAGGCGTCGTCGATCTGCACGCCGAGGAAGATCACGCGCTCCTCGAAGAGCTTCGCGTACGGGTCGTACTCGCGCACGCCCTGCGAGGTGCGCTCGACGAAGCGCGGGATCACGTAGCGGGACTCGGCGGACGGGCCGGTGTACTCGGCACGTGAGCGGTCGTACAGGCCGCTGCCGGGGAAGTCGTTCACAGTGTCTCCTGGGAAGAGGCTGAGGCGGTCGGCTCGGGGCGTCAGGGGGCTCAGGCGCCCGTGCCGCCGCCGCCCGGCATGCCGGCGGCCGTCGCGATGACGTCGTCGATGAGGCCGTACTCCTTGGCCTCGAAGGCGTCGAACCAGCGGTCGCGGTCCGAGTCGCGCGTGATCTGCTCGACCGTCTGACCGGTGTGCTGGGACGTGAGCTCGGCCATGCGCTTCTTGGTGTGCAGCAGCCGCTCGGCGTGGATCTTGATGTCCGAGGCGGAGCCGGCCAGGCCGGCCGAGGGCTGGTGGATCAGGATCTCGGCGTTCGGCAGGGCGAAGCGCTTGCCGGGCGTGCCCGCGCTGAGCAGGAACTGGCCCATCGAGGCCGCGAGGCCCATCGCGATCGTCACCACGTCGTTCTTGATGTACTGCATGGTGTCGTAGATCGCCATGCCGGCCGTGATCGAGCCGCCGGGGCTGTTGATGTAAAGGAAGATGTCCTTGTCCGGGTCGGAGGCAAGGAGCAGCAGCTGCGCGGTGATCTTGTTGGCAATGTCGTCGTCCACGGGCTGGCCGAGGAAGATGATCCGCTCGCCGAGCAGCCGGTTGTAGACCTGGTCGCCGAGGCCACCACCGATGGAGGGCTCGCCGGCGGCTGAGGGCATCAGATTCGTCACGTATCCACCTGCTCGTCTTACGACGGCGCCGGGCCGTCTCACGTTTCCCTGCGGGGCTGGAGCCGCTTTCGGGGACTCCCCTGCCCTCGTATTCATGGACCCTAACGCGGTGACCCTCCGGTGCCATCCCGGTTCTGCGGGTGTTCGCCGGGGGCGTAGCGCCGTGACGGTGCCTGTTCGTCGCCGGGTGCCGGTGCGTCGTGGTTGATCGCGCCCACGCGGCGGAGCCGCACATCGATACAGCCCCGCGCCCCTGGGTGGGCTGGGCAGCCGTATGACGAACGGGCCCCGGCGTCGGTCGTCCGGGGCCCGTTCTGCGTCCGTCTGAGGAAGCGCGAGGGGATCAGCCCTCGGTCTTCTCCTCGGCGTCGGTGGACTCGGTGGCGGCGGCCTCGGTGGCCTCCGTCTCGTCCTCCTCGTCGTCCAGGTCGACGACCTCGCCGTTGGTGTCCTTGACGGTGGCCTTCTCGACCACGGCGGCCAGGGCCTTGCCGCGGGCGACCTCGCCGACGAGGAGCGGGACCTGGCCCTGCTCGACGACGGCCTGGGCGAACTGGTCGGGGGACATGCCGGAGGAGGCCGCGCGGCGCATGAGGTGCTCGGTGAGCTCCTCCTGGCTGACGTTGAGCTTCTCCTGCTTGACCAGCTCGTCGAGGACGAACTGGGTCTTGATGCCCTTGACCGCGGCCTCGCGGGTCTCGGTGTCGAACTCCTCGGCGGTCTTGCCCTGGAGCTCCAGGTACTTGTCGAGGGTGAGGCCCATCTGGCCGAGCTGGTGGTGCTCGAGGTTGTGCTTACGGGTGTTGATCTCGTCCTCGAGGAGCTTCTCGGGGACCGGGACCTCGACCAGTTCGAGCAGCTTGTCCAGCACGCGCTCCTGGGCCTGGGTGGCCTGGTCGTACTGCTTCATGTTGGCCAGGCGCTTGCGGCTGTCGGCCTTGAGCTCGTCCAGCGTGTCGAACTCCGACGCGAGCTGCGCGAAGTCGTCGTCCAGCTCGGGCAGCTCGCGCGCGGCGACCTGGGTGACCTTGACGGTGACCTCGGCCTCCTTGCCGGCCGCCGAGCCGCCCTTGAGCTCGGAGGTGAAGGTGGCCTCGCCACCGGCCTCCAGGCCCTTCACGGCGTCGTCGATGCCGTCGAGCAGCTCGCCCGAGCCGATGGTGTAGGAGACGCCGTCGGCGACCCCGTCCTCCAGGACCTCGCCGTCGACCTTGGCCTGCAGGTCGATGGTGAGCACGTCGCCCTCCGCGGCGGCGCGCTCGACCGGGGAGGTCGAGGCGAAGCGCTCGCGCAGCTGCTCGACCGACTTCTCGACGTCCTCGTCGCTGACCTCGACGGCGTCGACCTCGACCTCGATGCCGGAGTAGTCCGGGATCTCGACGGCCGGGCGGACGTCGACCTCGGCGGTGAAGTTCAGCGTCTCGCCGTCCTTCAGCTCCGTGATGTCGACCTCGGGCTGGCCGAGCGGGTTCAGCTCGGCCTCGTTGACCGCCTCGGTGTAGAACTTCGGAAGCGCGTCGTTGACCGCCTCCTCCAGGACCGCACCGCGGCCGAACCGCTGGTCGATGACCCGGGCCGGGATCTTGCCCTTGCGGAAGCCCTTCACCGTGACCTGCTGGTTGATCTTCTTGTACGCCGCGTCGAGGCTGTCCTTGAGCTCCTCGAAGGGCACCTCGACAGTGAGCCGAACCCGGGTCGGGTTCAGGGTCTCCACGGCGCTCTTCACGGTTCGGTCTCCTTGGTGGCTGACTTCTTGGGTTCTGCCGGAGCCAGAGAGGCATCCGGCAAATTTCGCCGCCCGGAGACTTCATACGCTGAGACACACGGGCGTGCAGCTTGCATAGTAACGGCAGCGACTACACGGCCCAAAAGACGATCACTGCCGATCGCCATGGCCGGTGGATGGTCGGGGTGGCGGGATTTGAACCCACGGCCTTCCGCTCCCAAAGCGGACGCGCTACCAAGCTGCGCCACACCCCGTCTGGTGCGACACGTAGGGTACATGCCGCCGGGTGCCGGGGCCCGTCGTATTTCCCGCGCGCCCGCGAAGGCCCGGCGCGGACGGGAAGGGGTGTGCGGCGAGGGGCGACGACCCGCTACGATGCCTTCAGTGCCGTGGCCGGCGAGCCGCGGTGCGCTGTGCGGGCGTAGCTCAATGGTAGAGCCCTAGTCTTCCAAACTAGCTACGCGGGTTCGATTCCCGTCGCCCGCTCCGAGAGGCCTCCGGCCCGGTCCCCCGAGGGGACCGGGCCGGAGGCCTTCCGCGTGCCGGGACCGCGGGGGTGTGTCCTAGAACTGGATGGAGTTGATCGTCTCCGCGATCGAGTTCAGGAAGCGCTGGATGTCGTCGGCCATGCCCGTCGAGGCGAGGAAGAAGCCGAAGAGGACCGCGACGATGGCGGGGCCCGCCTTGATGGAGCCTCCTCGCAGCAGCACCACCAGGATGATCGCCAACAGCAGCACCACTGACAGTGAAATGGCCACAACTGATCACACCCTAGGTCGGTCCGCTCTCCCGGCCCGGGGATGCGCCCCCGCGCACCCCCGCCAGAACCATCGTGCCACCAACCGGGCCCCGTCATGCGGCAGGTGACACATCGTCCGACTGTCTTCCGGCCAGACGTGCTCCCCCGCGCACGCGGGCACGCCCTGCGGGCGCCCTCCGTACAGGAATTCGACCCGACACTCGCACGGGGAATTCGAACCGTTTCGTTTCCATGGCCACACAACACGTTCGCAGGCATTTCGAATTGTCTTCGCGGACACATCGGGCGCGCCGCGCGGGGATACGGGAGGCGGCCGGAGGCGGACATTCCCGTGGAGTCGCCCGGCGGGCTCATGCCTGCTTTCGTGCCGAAGAGTCATGACAATACGGGCCTGTTGAGGCCCCCGTGGAGCCCGGTGACACTGGTGGCTGTGGGGCCTGTCACGCAATTCGGGAGGCCAACTCTCCCGGAATTGGGGGTAGTCGCCGAGGGCGTCGTGAAACCCGAATAGCGGAGGGGCGTGGATGGTTTTACGGGATCACTCGGCCGACGCTAGGGTGCCTCAGATGTTCAACGCTGCCTCGTCCCCCACAAACGCAGCGAGGTCGACGACGGGCGCGCCCCCGTCCGGCGCGCGACGCGACGCGTTCTTCGACAACGCCAAGTACCTGGCGATCGTGCTGGTGGCCATGGGCCACTCCTGGGACCCGCTCAACGACGACAGCCGGGTCCTGGCGACGCTGTACACGGTGGTCTACGTCTTCCACATGCCGGCGTTCGTCATCATCTCCGGGTACTTCTCCCGCAGTTTCGGCATGCGCCCCGACCGGGTCAGACGGCTGATCACCGGCGTCGCCGTGCCCTATGTCGTCTTCGAGACCGCCTACGCCCTCTTCCAGCGCTTCGCCGGGGACGATCCGCGGCACGGGATCAGCCTGCTGGACCCCTGGTATCTGACGTGGTTCCTGTGCGCGCTGTTCGTCTGGCGACTGACCACCCCGCTGTGGAAGGCGATCCGCCATCCGCTGCCCGTCGCCCTGGCCATCGCCATGCTGGCCTCGATGGCACCGGAGATCGGCGACGACCTGGACATGCAGCGGCTGCTTCAGTTCCTGCCCTGCTTCGTGCTGGGCCTGTGCCTGCGGCCCGAGCACTTCCGTCTGGTGCGGCGCCGGTCGGTGCGGATCGCGTCGGTGCCGGTGTTCGCGGCGGCGCTGCTCGTCGGCTGGTGGGCGTCCCCGCACATGGACCTGAGCTGGGTCTACCACAACGCCGCCGCGCAGGAGATGGGCGCCCCGTGGTGGACCGGGCCGGTCATGACGCTCGCCCTCTTCGGCTGCTCGCTGCTGCTGACCGCCTGCTTCTTCTCGTGGGTGCCGGGCCGGCGCACCTGGTTCACGGCCCTGGGCACGGGCACGCTCTACGGCTATCTGCTGCATGGCTTCCTGATCAAGGCCGGCTACTACACGGGCCTGTTCGACCGGCCCGCGCTGCACCGGCCGCTCGGTGAGCTCGCCGCGACGGTCGCGGCCGCGGCGGCCGTCACGCTGCTGTGCACCGCGCCCGTACGGCGCGTGTTCCGGTGCGTGATGGAGCCGGGGATGGCGTGGGCGTTCCGGCCGGAGGCCGTCGCGCCCCCGGTCGCGCGCGGGGAACGGCAGAAGACCGAGGAGCGGCGCGAGAAGGTCCCGGTCTAGCCGTCCAGGCCGAGGAGTGCGCGCATGCGGGCGTACTTCTCGGTCAGCCGGGCGCGGGTCGCCGCGTCGAGGACCGCCAGCCGGGCCGGGTCCGCGTTGTGCGCCAGGTCCGCCTCCTTGACCAGCAGGGCGCCGGGCGTGGCGAGGATGCGGGCGGCGTACGCCTCGGGCGGTTCCCCCGCCCGTTTGGTGAGGGCGCGCACGATGTCCTTGGTGCGGGCGCTCAGCGCGGCCTCGCGCAGCCACCGCTCCGACAGCGCGTCGTCCTCGACCGCGTCGTGCAGCCAGGCCGCGGCGATCTGCTCGTCGTCCCCGCCGCGCCGCCGGACGCCCTCGGCGACGGCCAGCAGGTGTTCGGCGTAGGGCCGTCCGGCCTTGTCGGTCTGTCCGGTGTGGGCGGCGCGGGCGACGGCCTCGACGTCGGCCGGGGAGAGCCGGCCGGCGGGCCCGGGAGCGGGTGAGGGGGGTGGGGTGGGGGACACGCGGTCCAGTGTGTCAGTCCGCCGCGGCCGCGGAGTGGGCCGTCGGGCCCTCCCGGCAGATCAGCAGGAGCGCCCGGTCGTCGTTGACGTCCTTGGCCACTGCCTCGATGAGGTGCCAGGCGGCGCCGTGGAAGCCGCCGGCGACATAGCGGTCGGCCTCTCCGGTGAGCCGGTCGATGCCCTCGGCGATGTCGCGGTCGGAGGTCTCCACCAGACCGTCCGTGAACAGCATCAACACGTCGCCGGGGCGCAGCGTGCCCTTCACCGGGTCGAACTGGGCACCGTCGTACACGCCCAGCAGCGGTCCCTCGGCGGACTTCTCCTCCCAGCGGCCCGTGCCCGCGCTGAGCTGGAGGCCCGGCGGGTGCCCGGCGGAGTACAGCTCGTAGTCGCCGGAGTCGAGGTCCAGGACGAGGTGGATGGAGGTGGCGAAGCCCTCGTCCCAGTCCTGGCGGAGCAGGTAGCCGTTGGCGGCCGGCAGGAAGGCGTGCGGGGGGAGGCTGCCCAGCAGTCCGCCGAAGGCGCCCGACAGCAGCAGGGCGCGAGAGCCGGCGTCCATGCCCTTGCCGGACACGTCGGTGAGCACGGCCTCCAGGGTCCGGCCGCCGTTGGTGCGGGCCGCGACGACGAAGTCGCCGGAGAAGGACTGGCCGCCGGCCGGGCGCAGCGCCATCTCCCGGTGCCAGCCCGGCGGCAGCTGGGGCAGCTTGCTCTGGACGCGGATGCGTTCGCGCAGGTCGAAGAGCATGGTGCCGCCGCGCCGCCAGGGCACGCCGACCCGGCTGCGGAACTGGGCGATCAGCAGTCCGAAGAAGCCGCAGGCCGCGACGACCAGGACCACACCGGGGGTGACCCGGGAGGGGCCCTCGGTGTAGGGGCCCAGCTGCACCGACTCCACGATCAGGGCGGTGGCCGCCGCCGCGTACAGGCCGAGCAGGCTCGCCGGGCGCAGCAGCAGGCCGCCCGCGACGATGGGCAGCACCAGCGCGGCCGGTGAGCACCACACGGAGTTGACCATCGTGGTGGCCGCGATGACGGGGACCATCAGCAGCAGCCCGGCGAGCGCGATCCAGTCCGAGCCGTCGCCGCGGAAGTAGTCGACGGCGGATCTGCGCATGCCGACGCGGGCCCGGTGCCACTGCTTGTTCCACCGGGCCGTGAACGTCTCGGCCTCTGCGCGCCGCTGTCGTCCTGCTGCCATTAGTTCGGGACCCTATCCATCGGACCGGTCGCTTGGCACGGGAGGTCCTGCTTGTCCCCCGTCCGAGGCCGGACTTCACAGTGAACTTCACGAACGGCCGTCGCGCCGCAACCTGGCGGAAATTCCCTCGCCCGTCCTGAGGGGCCCTGGTAGGCATGGGCCCATGGGCAACGACGGCAACGGCTACACCGGCGGATTCGACGCCACGAGCGGGCTGCGCGTTCTGCGGCCGGACGAATGGGACACGTGGTACGGGACATTGCTCCGTGCCTTCGGCGGCATCCCGGAACCGGCCGAGGAGCTGGAACTGTACCGGGAGCTGACGCGGTACGACCGCTCCCTCGGTGTCTGGGACGGCGACGAGTGCGTGGGTACGGCGGGCGCGTTCGCCTTCCGGATGACCGTGCCCGGCGGTGCGCCGGTGTCCGCCGCGGGCGTCACCATGGTCGGCGTCGCCGCCACGCACCGGCGCCGGGGTGTGCTGACGTCGATGATGCGACGGCAGCTGGACGACGTACGGTCCTGGGGCGAGCCGCTGGCCGTGCTGACGGCCTCGGAACCGGCGATCTACGGCCGGTTCGGCTACGGCGCGGCGACCTTCCAGGTGAACGCCGAGATCGAGACCGACCGGGTCCGCCTGTCGGTGCCGGACGGGACGGACGGCGTACGGGTGCGGTACGCCGGGCCCGCGGACGTCCTCGACGCGTGCGAGGCGGTGTACGCGCGGCTGGTGCCCGGGCGGCCCGGCATGCTGGAGCGGGGCCCCGGCTGGGAGCGGCTGGGCCTGCTGGATCCGGAGAGCGCCCGGAACGGCGCGTCGCCGTTGCAGTGCGTGGTCGCCCGGCGGGACGGGGAGGTCACGGGGTACGCGCGGTTCCGGGTGCGGGCGGACTGGGGGACCACGGGGCCCGACGGCACGGTGGTGCTCCAGGACCTGGCCGGGCTGGATCCGGCCTCGGAGGCCGCGCTGTGGCGCTTCCTGTTCGACGTCGACCTGACGAGGAAGGTGGCCACGCGCGGGCGGCCGGTCGACGAGGCGTGGCAGTACCAAGTGTCCGACATCCGGCGGTGCCGGCCGCAGTTGCGGGACGCGCTGTACGTGCGGCTGGTGGACGTGGGGGCCGCGCTGGCGGCGCGTACGTACCAGGCGCCGGTGGACGTCGTGTTCGACGTCGAGGACGTCTTCTGCCCCTGGAACGAGGGGCGTTGGCGGCTGACGGGGGACGCGAAGGGGGCGTCCTGCGAGCGTACGTCCGACGCGGCCGATCTCGCCCTGTCCGTACGGGAGTTGGGGGCCGCCTATCTCGGGGGCGTGAGCCTGGGCTCGCTGGGCGCGGCCGGGCGGGTGCGGGAGCTGCGCTCGGGTGCGCTGGCGGAGGCGTCGGTGGGGTTCGGGTCCGACGTGGCGCCGTGGCTGCCGCACGGGTTCTGACGGCCCGGCGTCGCCTGCGCGGCGGTCAGCCCTTCTGACAGGTCGGGCACCAGAAGAGGTTGCGGGCGGCGAGTTCGGCGGTGCGGACGGCGTCGCCGCACAGGTGGCAGGGGCCGCCGGTGCGGCGGTAGACGTAGACCTCGCCGCCGTGGTCGTCGACGCGGGGCGGGCGGCCCATGGCCTCCGGGGTGTGCTCCGGGCGGACGGTGTCGATGCGGTTCTCGCGGACGCCCTCGTGCATGAGCGCGACGAGGTCGTGCCAGATGGTGTCCCACTCGGCTGGGGTGATGTCCTTGCCGGGGCGGTACGGGTCGATGCCGTGCCGGAAGAGGACCTCGGCGCGGTAGACGTTGCCGACGCCGGCGACGACCTTCTGGTCCATGAGCAGGGCGGCGATGGTGGTGCGACTGCGGGAGATCCGGGCGTAGGCGGTGCGGGGGTCGTTGCCGTCGCCGGGCGGGCGGAGCGGGTCGGGGCCGAGGCGGTCGTGTATCGCCTGCTTCTCGGGGTCCGTGATCAGGGCGCAGGTGGTGGGGCCGCGGAGGTCGACGTACGCGGTGTCGTTGACGAGGCGGAGGCGGACGGTGTCCGTGGGCGGGGGCGCGGGGGTCTCGCCGAAGGCGACCTTGCCGAAGAGGCCGAGGTGGATGTGGACCCAGTCGGCGGCGCCGAAGCCCAGGAAGAGGTGCTTGCCGTGGGCCTCGGTGCGGGTGAGTTCGGTGCCGGTGAGGAGGGCGGCGGCGTCGGAGAACTTGCCCTGGGGGCTGGTGACGTGCACTGCCGTGCGGGCGAAGGCGGTGGCGTAGTCCTGTGCCAGGCGGTGGATCGTGTGCCCCTCTGGCACGGCGGGGTCCTTTCGGTTCCTTGCCCGCCCGCCCGACTCGGTCCGTCGAGAAGCGGGGCTCGTTCCGGGGCTCCGCCCCGGACCCCAGGGCGTTACCCACCCACTCCACCCGACTCGGTCGGCCGAGAAGCGGGAGTCGAAACCCCGGGGCTCCGGTGTCGTCGTTACTGCTGCGGGTGGTGCGGCGGGATGGGCGGGAGGTCGCCCGTCGTTTCGTAGGACGTCAGCATGTCGATGCGGCGGATGTGGCGCTCGTCGCCCGAGAACGGCGTCGCGAGGAAGGTCTCCACGAACTTCGTCGCCTCCTCCTGCGAGTGCATGCGGGCGCCGACGGCCACGACGTTGGCGTTGTTGTGCTGGCGGCCCAGGGACGCCGTCTCCTCGCTCCAGGCCAGCGCCGCACGGACGCCCTTGACCTTGTTCGCCGCGATCTGCTCGCCGTTGCCGGAGCCGCCGATCACGATGCCGAGGGCGTCGGGGTCCGCGGCGGTCCGCTCGGCCGCACGGAGGCAGAAGGGGGGGTAGTCGTCCTGGGCGTCGTAGATGTGCGGTCCGCAGTCGACGGGCTCGTGGCCCGCCGCCTCGAGCCACTCGACGAGGTGGTTCTTGAGTTCGTAGCCCGCATGGTCGGAGCCGAGATACACGCGCATGCGTCGAGTGTGACACGCGGGCCCAGGGGAAGCAGCGTCGGGTGTCGACTGTGAAAAAAGGGAGGGGAAACCATGAAAGCTCAGGGAAAGCTCAAGTAACGATCCGGAATCAAAGGTTCCCGAATTCGTTCGCCTCCGTTTCACTGGTCCGGCTCGTACACCGCTCGTACGGGTGAATGCTCGACCGGCGCAAAGGAAAAACACCCCCATGACTTCGCAGCCGACTCTGACAAAGGCCGGGAACGGCCCCGGAGAACCCGGAGAACCCGGGTCCGGGCTCCAGGCCGGTCTCAAGAACCGCCACCTTTCGATGATCGCCATCGGCGGTGTCATCGGGGCCGGGCTGTTCGTGGGATCCAGTTCGGGTATCGCCACCGCGGGGCCCGGCATTCTGCTGTCGTACGCCCTCGTCGGCACCCTCGTGGTGTTCGTGATGCGGATGCTCGGTGAGATGTCCGCCGCCAATCCGACGTCCGGCTCCTTCTCCGCCCACGCCGACCGGGCGCTCGGGCCCTGGGCCGGGTTCTCCATCGGCTGGCTCTACTGGTTCTTCTGGGTCGTCGTGCTGGCCGTGGAGGCGACCGCCGGGGCCAAGATCCTCGAAGGGTGGATACCGGCCGTGCCCCAGTGGGGCTGGGCCCTCATCGTGATGGTGGTGCTGACCGCCACCAACCTCGCCTCGGTCGGTTCCTACGGCGAGTTCGAGTTCTGGTTCGCCGGGATCAAGGTCGTGGCGATCGCCGCGTTCATCGTCGTGGGCGGGCTGGCCGTCTTCGGCGTACTGCCGGGCGTCGACAGCGACCAGGCGGGGCTGTCCAATCTGACCGCGCACGGCGGCTTCCTGCCGCACGGGCCCGGAGCGATCCTCACCGGTGTGCTGCTGGTCGTCTTCTCCTTCATGGGCAGCGAGATCCCCACCCTGGCCGCCGGTGAGTCGGAGGACCCGCAGCGGGCGGTGACCAAGGCGACGAACAGCATCATCTGGCGTATCGCCGTCTTCTACCTCGGGTCCATCTTCGTCGTCGTGACCCTGCTGCCGTGGGACTCCCAGTCCATCGTCGACCTGGGCTCCTACGTCGCCGCCCTGGACTCCCTCGGGATCCCGAACGCCGGTGAGGTCATGAACTTCATCGTGCTGACGTCCGTGCTGTCCTGCCTCAACTCCGGGCTCTACACGGCGTCCCGCATGGCCTTCTCGCTTGGTCAGCGCGGGGACGCGCCGAAGGCGTTCGCCCGGACCACCCGGCGCGGGGTGCCGCAGACGGCGATCCTGTCGTCCGTCGTCTTCGGCTTCGTCGCGGTGTTCTTCAACTACAAGTTCCCCGACACGGTCTTCCTCTTCCTGCTCAACTCCTCGGGCGCGGTGGCCCTGTTCGTCTGGCTGGTCATCTGCTTCTCGCAGCTGCGGCTGCGGAAGATCATCCAGGCCGAGGCGCCGGAGAAGCTGGTCGTGCGGATGTGGCTGTACCCGTACCTGACCTGGATCACCGCCGCGGTGATCGTCTTCGTGCTGGGCTACATGCTGACCGACACCGAGCACGACGGGCGTACGACGGTGCTGCTGACGCTGCTCGTCGCGGCGGTCGTGCTCGTCATCGCCGTCGTGAAGCAGCGGGTCGTCGCCCGCCGGAGCTGACGCCGTACGGCGGGAACGCGAAGAGGCTCGCCGGGGCACTGTGCCCGGGCGAGCCTCTTCGCGTGTCGGCCGCTACCGCGTCACCGCTTGCCGGCCAGCTTCCAGGCGGCCGGCAGCACGCCCATGGCCAGGGCGGCCTTGAGGGCGTCGCCGATCAGGAACGGCGTGAGACCGGCCGCGATCGCGGCGCTCAGGGACATGTCGGCGGCCAGGGCCAGGTACGGGACGCCGACGGCGTAGATGACCGCCTCGCCCAGCAGCATCGTGCCGGCCGTGCGCAGCACCGAGCGGTCGGCGCCGCGGCGGGCGAGGGCGCCCACGACCGTGGCGGCGAGCAGCATGCCGAAGACGTAGCCGAGGGACGGGGCGCCGGTGCCGGAGCCGCCCTCCGCGAACCACGGCACGCCGGCCATGCCGACCAGCGCGTACAGCGCGAGGGACAGGAGGCCGCGGCCGGCGCCGAGGGAGGTGCCGACGAGGAGCGCCGCGAAGGTCTGGCCGGTCACCGGCACCGGGGAGCCGGGCACGGGCACCGCGATCTGGGCGGCGACGCCGGTGAGCACGGCACCGCCGGCCACGAGCGCGACGTCCCTGACTCGGGAGGAGGGGAGGAGGTCGGCGAGGACCTGCCCGGTGCGGGCGGGGACGGCAGCGGTGCTCATGGGGACTCCGCGGTGGTGTGGACATGTCGGGACACCGCGACGCTATCCCAGGGGGCCGGAGCCGATCACGAGCAGCGCTCGACAAAGGCTGGATCACGGGCTTGGTGGGCTCCCGACAAAGAACACCGGGCACACCCGCTCCGGGGTGATGCCGGTCACTGAGGTGGCGAGGTGAGCGTCACCCGGGGCGGCGGGCGCCGGCTGTGGGGTCCCGCCAAACACGGCGGAGGCGCGGGGGCCGAGGGAGGCCCGGACCCCGCCGGGCTACCGGACTGTCACGTTCCGTATCGTGGCCGTCCGCATGATGGGCGGCCGCTGTCGAAGGGTGGCGGCACCGCCGAGACTGTGGGCGTTTTCACCCCCGTCCCCCCACGCATTGGACGAGCCGCACGATGTCCGACAGCACCACCACCGAGGCGCCGCCCCAGTCGGACGACGCCTCTCTCTCGCACGGCCTGAAGCAGCGCCACCTGTCGATGATCGCCCTCGGCGGTGTGATCGGCGCCGGGCTGTTCGTGGGCTCCGGGGCCGGCATCGCCGCCGCCGGGCCGTCGATCGTCGTCGCCTACACCCTCTCCGGTCTCCTCGTGATGCTGGTGATGCGGATGCTGGGCGAGATGTCGGCCGCGTATCCCTCGTCGGGTTCCTTCTCCGCGCACGCCGAGCGGGCGATCGGGCCCTGGGCCGGTTTCACCGCGGGCTGGTCGTTCTGGGTGCTGCTGTGCACGGCCGTCGGCCTGGAGGGCATCGGCGCGGCGCAGATCGTGCACGGCTGGCTGCCGGGGACGCCCGAGTGGGCGTGGGTGGCGCTGTTCATGGTGGTGTTCTGCGGCACGAACCTGGCGGCCGTGAAGAACTTCGGTGAGTTCGAGTTCTGGTTCGCCACCCTCAAGGTCGGCGCGATCTCGCTGTTCCTGGTCCTCGGCGTGCTGGCCATCGCCGGCGTCCTGCCGGGCACCGACTCCCCCGGCGCCTCCCACCTGAACGACTTCCTGCCGAACGGCGGCAACGGCCTGATCATCGGCCTGCTCGCCTCGGTGTTCGCCTACGGCGGCCTGGAGACGGTCACCATCGCCGCGGCCGAGTCGGAGAACCCGGTCAAGGGCGTGGCGAGCGCCGTGCGCACGGCGATGTGGCGGATCGCCCTGTTCTACATCGGCTCGATGGCGGTGATCGTCACGCTGGTGCCGTGGGACTCCGAGGAGGTCGTGGCGAAGGGCCCGTACGTCGCCGCCCTCGACGAGCTGGGCATCCCGGGCGCCGGCCAGCTGATGAACGTGGTCGTGCTGGTCGCGTTGCTGAGCGCGATGAACGCCAACATCTACGGCGCCTCGCGCATCGGCTACTCGCTGGTCGAGCGCGGCCAGGGCCCGAAGGCGCTGGGCCGGGTGTCGGGCGGGGTGCCGCGGATCGCGGTCCTCGTCTCCTCCGTGTTCGGCTTCGGCTGCGTGCTGCTCAGCTACTGGCGGCCGGACGACGTCTTCTCCTGGCTGCTGAACATGATCGGCGCGGTCATCCTGGTCGTCTGGATCTTCATCGCCGTCTCCCAGCTGCGGCTGCGGCGCCGGCTGGAGCGGGAGGCGCCCGAGAAGCTGGTGGTGCGCATGTGGGCGTTCCCGTGGCTGACCTGGGTGGCGCTGGCGGGCATGGCCACGGTGTTCGTGCTGATGGCCCGCGAGCCGGACACGCGGGTGCAGCTGTACTCGACGGGCGGGATGACGCTGGCCCTCGCGGCCGTCGGCTACGCCTGGCAGCGGCGGCGGGCGCGCGCCTAGCCCGCACCCGAAGAGCCCCGGGGCCCTCGCACGGAGACGGATCCGTGCGGGGGCCCTTTCGCGTGCCCCGGCGCGCCCGCGAACCCTCCTGCTGCTAGCGTGCACTTGCAAGCCTTTTGCAATAAGAGGTCGGAGGGGATCCGCCATGTCCGTCTACACGCTTCCTGAACTGCCGTACGACTACTCCGCGCTGGCCCCCGTGATCAGCCCCGAGATCATCGAGCTGCACCACGACAAACACCACGCGGCCTATGTGAAGGGCGCCAACGACACGCTGGAGCAGCTCGCCGAGGCGCGGGACAAGGAGACGTGGGGCTCGATCAACGGCCTGGAGAAGAACCTGGCCTTCCATCTCTCCGGCCACATCCTGCACTCCATCTACTGGCACAACATGACCGGCGACGGCGGCGGCGAGCCGCTGGAGAAGGACGGCACGGGCGAGCTCGCGGACGCGATCGCCGAGTCGTTCGGCTCCTTCGCCGGTTTCAAGGCGCAGCTCACCAAGGCCGCCGCGACCACGCAGGGCTCCGGCTGGGGCGTGCTGGCGTACGAGCCGCTGAGCGGACGCCTGATCGTCGAGCAGATCTACGACCACCAGGGCAACGTGGGCCAGGGCTCCACGCCGATCCTGGTCTTCGACGCCTGGGAGCACGCCTTCTACCTCCAGTACAAGAACCAGAAGGTCGACTTCATCGACGCGATGTGGGCGGTCGTGAACTGGCAGGACGTGGCGAAGCGGTACGAGGCCGCCAAGTCCCGTACGAACACGCTGCTGCTGGCGCCCTGAGCCGCCCGCACCACCTAAGCGTCCCGCCTCGTGATCGTCTTCTCAACCTTCACCGGCGGGCGGAATGAGGGAAGCCCCCGCGAGGACGTGACTCGCGGGGGCTTTCTGTATGCCCTGAGGCGGACTACAGGTTGCTGAAGTCCGGGCCCTTGGTGCGGGTGCGCTTGATCTCGTAGAAGCCGGGGACCGAGGCGACCGCGAGGGTGCCGTCCCAGAGCTTGGCGGCCTCCTCGCCCTTGGGGGCCGGGGTGACGACCGGGCCGAAGAAGGCGAGCTGCTCGCCGTCGGCGCCGGGGACGGCGATGACCGGGGTGCCGACCTCCTGGCCGACCTTGTCGATGCCCTCCTTGTGGGAGGCGCGCAGCTGGGGCTCGTAGGGGGTGGAGTCCCAGTGGTCCATCAGCGACTCGGGCAGGCCGGCGTCCTTCAGGGCGGCGGCGACCGTCTCCCTGCCCGGACCCTCGCCCTGGTTGTGGATGCGGGTGCCGAGCACGGTGTAGAGGTCGCCGAGCACCTCGGGACCGTGCTCCTCCTGGGCCGCGATCACGACCCGGACCGGGCCCCAGGCCCTGTTCTCCAGCATGTCGCGGTAGTCCTCGGGCAGCTCGTCGAGCTTGTCCTCGTTGAGGACGGCGAGACTCATGACGTGCCAGCGGACCTTGATGTCCCGCACCTTCTCGACCTCCAGGACCCAGCGGGAGGTCATCCAGGCCCAGGGGCACAGCGGGTCGAACCAGAAGTCGACGGGAGTCTTGTCCGACATGTCTCTCCTCATGGGGCGTGCGCGACCGAGCGTTACCCCCGGGCAACGCGGGGACGGGCCCCGGCCATTCCCGGCTGCCGCGCGTCAGGAGCGCATGGCAGGATCAGTGCTGTCCGCATACTGAACACCTTCCGAGGGAGTGCCGCCCGTGCCCGGTGAGAATCTGTCCCGCGACGAGGCCCGGGAGCGGGCCGCACTGCTGTCCGTCGACGGGTACGAGGTGTCCCTCGACGTGCGATCGGCCGTCGGTGACGCGCAGGGCGAGGGGCCGCGCACGTTCCGGTCCGTCACCACCATCCGCTTCCGGTGCAACGAGCCCGGCGCGAGCAGCTTCGCCGACCTGGTCGCGCCGAGTGTGACCGCCGTGTCCCTCAACGGCCGGGACCTCGACCCGAGCGAGGTCTTCGACGGCTCCCGGATCGTCCTGGAGGACCTGGCCGCCGACAACGAGCTGGTGGTCGACGCCCAGTGCGCCTACTCGCGCACCGGTGAGGGCCTGCACCGCTTCGTCGACCCCGAGGACGGCGAGGTGTACCTGTACACGCAGTACGAGCCGGCCGACTCGCGCCGGGTCTTCGCCAACTTCGAGCAGCCGGACCTCAAGGCGCCGTTCCGCTTCGAGGTGCGGGCGCCCGAGGAGTGGACGGTGTGGAGCAACGGCGCGGGCGAGCTCGCCGACGGGGTGTGGCGGTTCGCGGAGACGAAGCCGATCTCGACGTACATCACCTGTGTCGTGGCCGGTCCCTACCACTACGTGACCGACTCCTACGAGCGTGTGTTCGAGGACGGTACGCGGCTGGAGATCCCGCTCGGCGCGATGTGCCGCAAGGGCCTCGCCCCGCACTTCGACGCCGACGACGTCTTCCTGATCACCAAGCAGGGCTTCGACTTCTTCCACGACCACTTCGACTACCCGTACCCCTTCGGGAAGTACGACCAGGCGTTCGTGCCCGAGTACAACCTCGGCGCGATGGAGAACCCGGGGATGGTGACCTTCCGGGAGGAGTACATCTTCCGCGGGAAGGTGACGCGGGCGTCGTACGAGGGCCGCGCCAACACGATCCTGCACGAGATGGCGCACATGTGGTTCGGCGACCTGGTCACCATGGAGTGGTGGGACGACCTGTGGCTGAAGGAGTCCTTCGCCGACTTCATGGGCGCGTTCGCCAACGTGGGCGCGACCCGCTTCAAGGACGCCTGGATCACGTTCGCCAACCGCCGCAAGGCGTGGGCGTACCGCGCGGACCAGCTGCCCTCGACGCACCCGATCACGGCCGACATCCGTGACCTGGAGGACGCCAAGCTCAACTTCGACGGCATCACCTACGCCAAGGGCGCGAGCGTGCTCAAGCAGCTGGTGGCGTACGTCGGGCAGGACGCCTTCATGGAGGGCGCGCGGCGCTACTTCAAGCGGCACGCCTACGGCAACACGCGCCTCGGCGATCTGCTGTCGGTCCTTGAGGAGACCAGCGGGCGGGACATGGCCGCCTGGGCGCGGTCCTGGCTCCAGACGGCCGGTGTCAACGCGCTGACCCCGCAGGTGCTGCTGAGCGCCGAGGGCCGGATCGACGAGCTGGCGGTCGTGCAGGAGGCCGCGGAGTCGCACCCCGAACTGCGGCCGCACCGGGTGGCGGTGGGCCTGTACCGGCGGACCGCCGAGGGCGCGCTGGAGCGGTACGCGCGTGCCGAGGTGGACGTCGACGGGCCCCGCACGGTGGTGGCGGAGCTGGCCGGCGCGGAGGCGCCCGAGCTGGTCCTCGTCAACGACGACGACCTGACGTACTGCAAGACCCGCTTCGACGCGACGTCGCTGGCGACGCTGCGCGAGCACCTGGGCGCCCTGACCGACCCGCTGGCGCGGGCCCTGTGCTGGTCGGCGCTGTGGAACATGACGCGGGACGCGCTGCTGCCGGCGCGGGACTTCGCCGCCCTGGTGCTGCGGTTCGGGGGGCGCGAGTCGGACATCGGCGTCCTTCAGATGCTGCACGCCTGGGCCGGGTCGGCGCTGGTGCACTACGTGGCCCCCGAGGGGCGCGAGGCCGTCGGCCGGCTGCTGGGCGAGGGCGCGCTGCGGGAGCTGCGGGAGGCGGCGCCGGGCAGTGAGCAGCAGCTCGCGTGGGCGCGGTTCTTCGCGTCGGTGGCCTCCGACGAGGCGGAACTGCGGCTGCTGCGGGGCCTGTTGGAGGGCACGGAGAAGATCGACGGGCTGGACGTGGACCAGGAGCTGCGCTGGGCGTTCCTGGAGCCGCTCGCCGCGCACGGCGAGGCCGACGAGGCCGTGCTCGCGGCCGAGCTGGCCCGGGACGACACGGCGTCCGGCAAGCGGCACCAGGTGCGCTGCCTGGCGGCCCGTCCGTCGGCGGCGGTGAAGGCGCAGGCCTGGGCGCAGGTCGTGGAGTCGGACGCGCTGTCGAACGCGCTGGTGGAGGCGACCATCGCGGGCTTCGCGCAGGCCTCGCAGCGGGAGCTGATCGCGCCGTACGCGGAGAAGTACTTCGCGGTGATCGAGCGGGTGTGGAGCGAGCGGTCGATCCAGATCGGGATGGACGTCGTGCGGGGGCTGTTCCCGTCGCTGCGGGACTCTCAGGACACGCTGGACGCGACGGACGCGTGGCTGGCCGCGCACGAGAAGGCTGCGCCGGCGTTGCGGCGGCTGGTGTTGGAGGCGCGGGATGATCTCGCCAGGGCGTTGCGGGGGCAGGCGTGTGATTCCGTCGGTCTCTGAGGGGGGTGCGTGAGGCTCGGTGCCTCGACCGCGGGTTCGTCGTGGCTGGTCGCGCAGTTCCCCGCGCCCCT
>NZ_WWHX01000254.1 GCF_009862125.1 Streptomyces sp. SID5910 | reverse complement strand
TCGCCGCGTGAGGCGTTGGCGATGGATCCGCAGCAGCGTCTGTTGCTGGAGACGTCGTGGGAGGCGTTGGAGCGGGCGGGTATCGACCCGGCTGCGGTGCGTGGCAGCCAGACCGGCGTCTTCGCCGGGATCATGCACCACGACTACGGTCTCTTGCAGGGGCCCGACGGCACTCCCGGTTCCCCCAGCCCTGGCAGCATCGTGTCCGGCCGGGTGTCCTACACGTTCGGGTTCGAGGGTCCGGCGGTGACGGTGGACACGGCGTGTTCGTCGTCGCTGGT
>NZ_WWHX01000253.1 GCF_009862125.1 Streptomyces sp. SID5910 | reverse complement strand
CGCACCGCCTCCCGCACGTGACGCACCCAGTACTCGGGGTCACACACGCCATCCGCAGCAGCCAGCTCACCCGTCACGTTCGACAGGATGGAGAGCCGGGGCTCGTTGTAGGTGAGGGACTGGGCGATTTGCCGGAACTCGTCCAGCATGGGCTCCATCAACGGCGAGTGGAACGCGTGCGAGACCCGGAGCCGGCGCACCCGCCGACCCTCAGCGCGCCACAGCTCCTCAAGCTCCGAGACCACCGCGCCGTCACCGGAAACCACGACCGCCTGCGGCCCGTT
>NZ_WWHX01000252.1 GCF_009862125.1 Streptomyces sp. SID5910 | reverse complement strand
GCCGTGGGCACCGTTCCGGGCGGAGCTGCTGGCCGGCCTGGGCACGGCGCGGCTGCTGCTCGCCGGGACGCGCCGCCGGGACGCGGAGGGCTCCGCGACCGGCGCCCTGGAGGACCTGGACACGGCGCGCCGCGAGCTGCCGCCCGGCCATCCGCGGCTGCCCGCCGTCCGCACGGAACTGGCCTGGCACGCCCTGGGACGGGCACGCGCAGCGCGGGACACCGCCGCGGAGCGGACGGCCGTCGACGAACTGCTGCGCATCGCCGCGGCCTGCCCCCCGACCAGCCCCCACCGCCCGGCAATCCTCCTCCGAACCGCAGCAACCCTGTGCGGCCCGGACACAGACCCGCGCGGCGGGACGGGCGCGGGACCGCAGGGCGCGTCGGGCGCGGGACCGCATGGCGGGACGGGCGCGGGACCGCACGGCGGGACGGGCGCGGGACCGCACGGCGGGACGGGCGCGGGACCGCACGGCGGGACGGGCGCGGGACCGCACGGCGGGACGGGCGCGGGACCGCACGGCGGGACGGGCG
>NZ_WWHX01000251.1 GCF_009862125.1 Streptomyces sp. SID5910 | reverse complement strand
GACACCACCCACGGCACCACGCTCGGCGAAGTCCCCGCAACCGGCGTCACCTCGACGGCCGGGGCCTCCTCCACGATGACATGGGCGTTGGTGCCGCTGATGCCGAACGACGACACACCCGCCCGACGCGCCTCGGCGCCCTCCGGCCACGTCGTGGCATCCGTCAGCAGCTCGACGGCGCCGGCAGACCAGTCCACATGCGGGGACGGCTCATCGACATGGAGGGTGCGCGGCAGCACCCCGTGCTGCATCGCCAGCACCATCTTCATCACGCCCGCGACACCCGCAGCCGCCTGCGTATGCCCGATGTTCGACTTCACCGAGCCCAGCCGCAGCGGCCGGTCCTCAGGACGGTCCTGGCCGTAGGTGGCCAGCAGCGCCTGCGCCTCGATCGGGTCACCCAGCTTCGTGCCCGTACCGTGCGCCTCCACCACATCGACCTCGGCAGCGGACACCCC
>NZ_WWHX01000250.1 GCF_009862125.1 Streptomyces sp. SID5910 | reverse complement strand
AGCTGCGGCGCGATCCGCTCAGCCGTCTCCAGCTCGGTGAGGGCCCTTGCCCGGTTTCCGTCCCACAGCCAGGCCCGCGCCACGTCCATATGGTGGTGGCCCTGACGTGAGTTGGGCAGTGCCCCGACCAGGCTCGGGCTGGTGCGGCGGTTTATCTCCAGCGCCTTGCCCTGCCTGCCCATTTCCAGGGCCACGCTGATCGCGTG
>NZ_WWHX01000249.1 GCF_009862125.1 Streptomyces sp. SID5910 | reverse complement strand
GAGGTGGGCAAGCGCCTTGCCGACTGGGACGGTCGGTTGTCGGTGGCGGCGGTCAACGGTCCGTCGGTCGTGGTCGTGTCCGGTGACGCGGACGCGTTGGACGAGCTGCTGGCCGCCTGTGAGGCCGACGACGTCCGGGCCCGGCGTATCGCGGTGGACTACGCCTCGCACTGTGCGCACGTCGAGGCGATCGAGGACGTTCTCCTGAGCGACCTGGCGGGTATCGCCCCGCAGGCGTCGAGCGTGCCGTTCTACTCGACGGTGACCGGCAGTGTCCTGGACACCTCGTCTCTGGACGCGGGGTACTGGTA
>NZ_WWHX01000248.1 GCF_009862125.1 Streptomyces sp. SID5910 | reverse complement strand
GCGGCGACGATCTCCGCCGCGATCGACAGGGCCGTCTCCTCCGGGGTGCGGGCGCCGAGGTCCAGGCCGATGGGGGACCGCAGCCGGGCCAGTTCGCGCGAGCTCAGGCCGGCTTCGCGCAGCCGTCGCTCCCGGTCCTCGTGGGTGCGCCGCGAGCCCATCGCGCCGACGTACGCGACCGGCAGCCGCAGGGCCTCGGTCAGCAGCGGTACGTCGAACTTGGCGTCGTGGGTGAGGACGCACAGCACCGTGCGCGCGTCGGTCGGGGTGCTCCGCAGATAGCGGTGCGGCCAGTCGACGACGACCTCGTCGGCGTCCGGGAAGCGGGCCCGCGTCGCGAAGACGGGCCGGGCGTCGCACACCGTCACGTGGTGGCCGAGGAACTTGCCGGCGCGCACCAGCGCCGCCGCGAAGTCGACCGCGCCGAAGACGATCATGCGGGGCGGCGGCACCCGGGACTCGACGAGCAGCGTGAGTCCGCCGGGGCAGTGCGAGCCGTCCTCGA
>NZ_WWHX01000247.1 GCF_009862125.1 Streptomyces sp. SID5910 | reverse complement strand
ACGGGGTGCTGCCGCGGACGTTGCATGTTGATGAGCCTTCGCCGCAGGTGGAGTGGTCGGCCGGGGCCGTTGAGCTGCTGACGCAGTCGGTGGAGTGGCCGGAGGCGGCGGAGCCGCGTCGGGCGGGTGTGTCGTCTTTCGGTATCAGTGGGACGAACGCGCACGTGATCCTGGAAGAGGCGCCGGCTGTCGAGGCGGAGCCGGCTGCGGACGCTGAGCCGCCGGTGGTGGTGCCTGTGGCGCCCTGGGTGGTGTCGGGACGATCCGAGGCGGCGCTGCGGGCGCAGGCCGAGCGCATGGCCGCCTTCCTGAGTGATGCCTCGGATGCCGATCCCGTCGACGTGGCGTGGTCGCTGGTGTCGGCTCGGTCGGTCTTCGAACACCGCGCTGTGGTGCTGTCGGGTGACCGGGCGGGGTTGTCCGCCGTGGTGTCTGGTGAGCCGGTTGCTGGTGTGGTGCGCGGTGAGGTGGTGCCGGGTCGGCTGGCGGTGTTGTTCTCGGG
>NZ_WWHX01000246.1 GCF_009862125.1 Streptomyces sp. SID5910 | reverse complement strand
TGGACGCGGTGACCGGGAAGGGCGTCACCCGTGCCTCAAGTCCCTCCGCCTCCACGGTGACCGGGCCGCCCTCGCCCCGCTCGTCCTCCAGCGGGTCGAGACCGCCGGCGGCCGGGCGGCCCTCCGGGTTGAGCGCGAACGGCGAGGGGGTCGCCGACGACAGCGGCACCAGGTAGGGGCGGCAGCCCAGCGGGAAGGACAGGTCGCCGGTGTGCACGTCGTACACCGGGTCGAAGCCGCGCCAGGACAGGAACGCGAGGTAGCGGCCGTCGCTGGTGAAGACCGGGTTCTCGTCCTCGAAGCGGCCGTTGGTCACGTCGACGACGACGGGTCCGTCCGCGCCGTCGATGCGGGCCATCTTGATCTGCCGCAACGACCGGCCGATCCCCGGGTGGGACCACGTCAGCCAGGCCCCGTCCGGGGAGAACGCGAGGTCACGAACGGGCCCGTTGTCCGACCGGACGAGCTCGGCGACGACGCCTCCGGCGGGGGTGCCTCCGGCGGTGGCGCCGTCGGAGGGGGTGCCGTCGGGGCCGGCGTCCGCCGGGGTCTCGCCGCCTGGGTGCGGGCGGGTGCCTGTGGTGTCGCCACCCGGGTCCGCGTCGGTGCCGGCTGTGTCGCGGCTCGGGTGCGCGTCGGTGCCCGCGGTTCCGCTGCTCGGGGCTGGGCCGGTGCCTGTGGTGTCGCCGCTCGGGTCTGCTTCGGTGCCGGCTGTGTCGCGGCTCGGGCTCGCGTCGGCGTCCGCTGTGCCGCCGCCCGGGTGCGGGCGGGTGCCTGCGGTTCCGC
>NZ_WWHX01000245.1 GCF_009862125.1 Streptomyces sp. SID5910 | reverse complement strand
GCGGTGCCAAGGCGGCCACGAGCGGTGCCATCACCGCCTGCCCGGCCCAGTCGCAGAGGTCGTCGAGCGCGCTCTGCCAGCGTTCCTCGCAGGCGGCCTGCCGCGACGGGTCCGCGTCCGGGTCGGCGAGGGCCCGGGAGCGTTCCGCTGCGGCGTCGAGGTAGTCGTCCAGCGGCGCGCTGCCCGGCAGGAGCAGATCCGGCAGGGGCAGCATGACGGGGCCGGCGCCGGGGCGCAGGATCAGGGCGTGGCCGGGGAGCGGGCGGCTGGAGATCGGCCTGCCCGGCAGCAGGTAGACCAGCGCGTCCGTGCCCGTCGCGGCGAGCCCGGCGGACAGCTCGGCCACGTCCGCCGTGCCGACGAACTGCCGTGTCCCCGCGCCTTCTCCGGCACCGGGGCGCACACCCAGCACGGCCAGGGCCCTGCGCCGCAGCCCGCTGGGGACCGGCGGCTCACCGGCCGCCGGTACGTCGCCGGCCCGCGCGCGCAACGGGTCCGTGGGGACCTGGGCACGCCACTGCCGGGCCAGCTCGGCGTGGCCGGCAGCGGCCAGCAGCTCGGGGATGTTCCGCGACGCGGCGGCGGCCTGGAGCACCAGGGCCCGCCCCTTCTCCAGGCCGGCCACGGCGTCGGCCGGCCGGTGCGCGAAGCAGGCGGCGTACGCGAGCCGCCGCGACAGCACGGCCGCGTTGAGCGCCGCCGTCAGACCGTGGTCGGCG
>NZ_WWHX01000244.1 GCF_009862125.1 Streptomyces sp. SID5910 | reverse complement strand
CCTGCCCGCCGACCTCCCCCTGCGCCCGCCGCTGCGCACCTCCCCGGCCCAGGACTACGCCGCCCACGCCTCGACCGGCAGCGTGGCGGGCGCCGCGGCGACCCTGCTCGTCAAGCACGACCTGACGGAGGCCGCGGAGGCGGTGCTCGCCGGCTCGCCCAAGGCCGCCCGCTACGGGCCCGCCGTCTTCCACGCCGTACTGAGCACCGCCCTGTCCCGCACCGGCGTACTGGTGCGCGACCCGGAGCGGCTGCGGCAGCTGGAGATGACCGGCACCGTCGTCCTGCACCCCAGCGCGCTGCGCACCCCGCACGCGGGGGCGGACCCGTGGACCGAGGACGTCCTGGACGCGGCGCGGCGCGCGGGGCTGCGCGTGGTGATGGTGGAGGACCCGGCGCTGGCCGACTTCACCGGCCTCGCGGACCAGGTCGTCAGCGCCCGCCGCCCGCTCCGGGACGTCGTGGACGAACTGCGCGCCGAGGGCAAGGGCGTGATCACGGTCGTACGGCCCCGGCCCGGCGACGACGAGACGGTGCTGGCCGGACTGTTCGGCGGCGACGTGGCCGTGGCGCTCGCGGACGCGGACAGCCCCGTGGCGTGGGGCGCGGACGTGCTCGCGCCGGGCGGTCTGGCCGACGTGTGGCGGCTGCTGCGGGCGGTCCCGGCGGCCCGCGGGGTCGGGAGCCGTTCGCAGACGCTGGCCCGGGCCGGGGCCGCGCTGTCCGGGCTGCTGGTCGCGGTCGGCGAGGCGCGCAGCAGGGGCACACGGTCGCCGTTGCCCGGGCTGCGGCACGCCCCGGTCGA
>NZ_WWHX01000243.1 GCF_009862125.1 Streptomyces sp. SID5910 | reverse complement strand
CTGGGCGCGATCGCGCCGTAGGCGGCGCGTTCCGCCGCGCGGCGGGCGCTCGTCCGGCCGGTGCGCGCCCCCTTCGTGCGCGGAAAGGTCACGCAAAGATCACACGTCCTGGTTGGCGCACACCCCGATCTCCGATAGCTTAGGCAAGCCTTACCTAATGAAGATGACGGAGGATGGGATGGGTGACCACCACACCTGGACGGCCGCGCCCGCCGCGGCGGAGCAGGCCCGCTCCGTGCTCGCCGCCGCATGGTCCTGCGCGGTGACCGCGGAGGGCGGCCGCGAGGAGTTCGTCGGCGCGCACACCGTGGCCGAGGACGGCCGGGTGCTGCTGCACCTGCCCGACGACAGCGCCCTGCACGCGGCGGCCCTCTTCGCGCCCCGCGGCGAGCCGTCCGCCGTGCTGGAGTTCGCCGACGTGGCGCCCGTCCCGGTACGCCATCGCATCCGCGCCCGGCTCTGGCTCGCGGGGTGGTTCACCGCGGACGACGGCCACCTGGTGTTCCGGCCCACGCGAGTGGTGCTGCGGCAGCCCTCCGGTGCCGTGGTGGTCGGCCTCGACGAGTTCGCCGCCGCCGCGCCCGACCCGCTGGCCGAGGCCGAGGCCCGGCTGCTGACCCACCTCGCCGACTGCCACGGCGACGCGGTGGAACGGCTCACCCGGCTCGTCGACGCAGGCAGCCTGCACGGCGCGGTCCGCGTCCGCCCCCTCGCCGTCGACCGGCACGGACTGACGCTGCGCATCGAGCGCGTCCGCGCCCACGGCGACGTACGGCTGCCGTTCCACGCGCCCGCCGACGACGTCGCGCAGCTCACCGAACGCATGCACGTGCTGCTCGCGCAGGCGAGCGCGGCCAACTGCCCCCGCGCGCTACAGCGGCAGCGCACAGACGGCGACGGGTGAGGCGAACGGCTTCCCGGTGAGCCGCAGTTCGCCCGTGTCCGCGGACACGCGGAACACGCTCACCGTGCCGGACCTCTGGTTCGCCGCGAACAGCAGTCCGCCGTCCGGGGAGAACGCGATCTGCCGGGGGAAGTCCCCGCTCACCGGCACCGTGTCCAGCAGCCGCAGCTCCGCCCCGCCCGCCGCCACAGCGTAACGGGTGAGGCTGTTGTGGCCCCGGTTGGCGAGATAGGCGTACGAGCCGTCCGAGGTGACCAGGATCTGCGCCGGATAGTTGGTGCCCTGCCCCGTGCCGGTGGACCGCGCCTCGCCGACGGTGAGGCGCCCGGTGCCCGGGTCGTAGGCGCAGACCGCGACCGTGTCGTCGACCTCGTTGGCGAGGTAGGCGTGCCGCCCGCCGGGGTGGAAGGTCAGGTGGCGCGGTCCGGCGCCCGGCCGGGTGTGCGCCCGGGACACCTCCGTGAGCGTGCCCGCCCTCTCGTCCAGGCGGTAGGTGTAGACGGTGTCCGTGCCCAGGTCCACCGCGAGGACATGGCCTCCGTCCGGGCTCGTGACCACCTGGTGGGCGTGCGGGCCCTGCTGACCGGGCCCGGGCGGGGGAGCGGAGTGGGTGACCAGGGCCGTCCGCTCGCCGAGCGCGCCGGAGGCGTCCACCGGGTGCACGGCGACACTGCCCGAGCCGTAGTTCGCGCTGAGCAGCCAGCGCCCGCTCGGATGCACCGACAGATGGCAGGGCGCGGCGCCGCCGGTCCTCCGGCTGCCCAGGACCTCGCGGTCGGACAGGCGTACGGCGGTCACGGCGCCGTCCTCCCGCTCGTCCACCGCGTACAGGGTGTGCCCGGCCGGGTGCACCGCCAGATACGACGGGTCGGGCACGCCCGTGACGGTGCCCAGGCCGGTGATCCGGCCCGTGCGGGCGTCGTACTCGGCCAGGCCGATGCCCTTGCCGCCGCCCTCGGCCGACGTGTACGTCCCGAGGTGGAGCGGGCGCGCACCGGACCCGGCGTGCTCCCGGCCCGGCGCGCCGCTGCTCGCGGCGGGTGCCGCCGA
>NZ_WWHX01000242.1 GCF_009862125.1 Streptomyces sp. SID5910 | reverse complement strand
ACCGTCCCGACAAGCTCAACGCGTGGACCGGCGAGATGCGGGAGCGCCTGGTCGCCGCGCTCGAGAGCGCCGGTGACGACGACGCGTGCCGCGCGGTCGTGCTCACCGGCGCCGGGCGCGCCTTCTGCGCGGGCCAGGACCTCGCGGAGACCGCGGCCATCGACCCCGGCGACCACGCGGCCGCCGAGGCGTGGATCGACGACTTCGGCCGCCTGTTCCGCGCGGTGCGCGCCCTGGAGAAGCCGGTGATCGCCGCCGTCAACGGGGTGGCCGCCGGTTCCGGCTTCCAGTTCGCGCTGCTGGCCGACCTGCGCATCGGTCACGCGGGCGTCCGGATGGGGCAGCCCGAGGTGCTCTCCGGCATTCCCAGCATCACCGGCATCTGGGCGATGCGCGGCATCCTCGGCCGGGCCAAGACCGCCGAGTTCGCGCTCACCGGACGCCTCGTCGACGGGGTGGAGGCGCAGCGGCTCGGGCTGCTGTCCCGCCTCGTCGACGAGGACCAGGTCAGGGCGGAGGCGCTGGCGGAGGCGGCGAGCCTCGCCGAGCTTCCGCCGGGTGCCGTCGCCCTCACCAAGGGCCGGCTCCGCGAGCTGGACGACGCCGGTCTCGACGAGGCGATCGAGGCGGCGAAGAAGGTGCACACCGCCGCCTACGCCACGGGCGAGCCCCAGCGCGAGATGGCCCGCTTCCTCGCCGGGCGCCGCCGCTGACGTCCACGCCGCCGCGCCGGCCCCCGGCACACCGCTCCCCCTCCCCCGGCTCCCCCGTCCCCTTCGCACGAGAGGTTCCTCCATGACCACCAGCGTCACGCCGCGCACCGGCGCGGCCTCCGACGGCGAGCGCGCCTACCGCCGCCTTGTCGAGGACCACCAGTGGCACGTGCCCGACCGGTACAACATGGCGGCGGACGTAGCCGACCGTCATCCCGGCGACCGGCTCGCGCTCGTCTTCGAGGACCACACCGGCCGCCGCGAGGAGGTCCGCTGGCAGCAGATCCAGGACCGCTCGCGGCAGATCGCGGCCCATCTCCACGGGCTCGGCGTGCGCAAGGGCGACCGGGTCGCGGTCCTGCTGCCGCAGCGCCCCGACACCCCGGCGACCTACCTCGGCGTGCTGCGTACCGGGGCCGTCCTGGTGACGATGTCGCTGCTCTGGGCCGACGAGCCGATCCGCTACCGGCTGGCCGACTCCGGCAGCACGGTGCTGGTCACCGAGACCGCCGCCCTCGACCGCGCCGACGGCTTCGACGGCGCCGTCGTGAACGTCGACGACCCGGCGATCGGCGCGCTGCCCCCGGTGTACGAGACGGCCGACACCGCCGCCGACGACCCGGCGCTGATCTTCTACACGTCCGGCACCACGGGCGCGGCCAAGGGCATCGTGCACGCCCACCGCACCCTGCTCGGGCACAACGAGTTCCACTACTGCCACGATCTGCGCGCCGGTGACGTCTTCTACGGGGCCGGCGACTGGGCCTGGTCGATGGCCAAGCTGATGGGTCCGCTCAGGGCGGGCGCCGTGCACCTGGTGTACCGGCCGGCGGGCGGCTTCGACCCGGCGGGACTGCTGGCGAGCATGTCCCGCAACCGCGTCACGACGGCCCTGGTCAACCCGACCTTCCTGCGTAAGATGATGCAGGACGTCCCGGACGCGGGCAGCCGTCACCCCCAGTCGCTGCGGGTGGTGTGCTGTTCGAACGAGCCGCTGACCCCGGACCTCATCGAGTGGTTCGGCGACCAGTTCGGCGTGACGCCGCTCGACTACTACGGGTCCACCGAGTCGTACCCGCTGCTCGGCAACTTCCCCGGCGTGCCGGTCAAGCCCGGCTCGATGGGCCGGCCGCTGCCCGGCTGGGACGTCGCGCTGCTGGACGCCGAGGACCGGGAGGTCCCGGTCGGGCAGCCCGGCGAGATCTGCCTGCGGGCGGGCTCCAACCCCCAGTTCCCGCTGGGTTACTGGAACCGTCCCGAGGCGTCGGCCGAGTCCTTCGGCGGCACCTGGTACCGCACCAAGGACCAGGCCGTGAGGGACGAGGACGGATACTTCTGGTTCCTCGGCCGCACCGACGACGTCATCAAGACGTCCGGCTACCGTGTCGGACCGTACGAAGTGGAGGCTGTGCTGCGAGGTCACCCCGCTGTCGCCGACGCCGGTGTGGTGGGCGTCCCGGACCCGGTACGCGGCCAGGCGGTCAAGGCCTGGATCGAGCTGCGCCCCGGACACGAGCCGGACGAGGAGCTGGCCCGGGACATCTCCCGCTTCGCCCGCGAGACCCACTCCAAGTTCGCGTACCCCCGGCTGATCGAGTTCGTGGACGCCCTGCCCAGGTCGGCCACCGGCAAGATCCAGCGGGCCGCGCTGCGCGCCCGCGACCTCGGCCCCGCCGCCGTGACACCACCCCGGAAGGACGGACGGACATGACGACCGACAGCCGTATCCCCCAGTCGCCCTCCGCAGCCGCCGAAGGGGCTCCCGACGCGTCCGTGGTGCGGCGCAAGGTCGCCACGGCGACGGCCGTCGGCAACTTCGTCGAATGGTTCGACTCCGGCGCCTACGCCATCATGTCCGCCACGATCGCCGGCCTGTTCTTCCCGCAGTACGACAAGACGGCGGCGCTGCTCGCCACCTGGGCCGTCTTCGCCGGCGGCTTCGTGGCGAGGCCCATCGGCGCGGCGTTCTTCGGCCGCTACGGCGACCGCATCGGCCGCAACCGCATGCTGGCGCTGAGCGTGCTGTGCATGAGCGGCTCGACCCTGCTCATCGGTCTGCTGCCCAGCTACGCCACCTTCGGCATCGCCGCCCCGGTCCTGCTGTTCCTGCTGCGGGCGCTCCAGGGCTTCTCCACCGGCGGCGAGTACACGGGTGCCTCGGCGTTCATCATGGAGTACGCCCCCGAGGGGCGGCGCGCCCGCTACGCGAGCGTGGTGCCGCTGACCGTGGGGCTGGCGTCCGTGGCCGGGGCGCTGACCGGGCTGGTGATCACCTCGTCGCTCACCGAGGCGGCGCTGAACAGCTGGGGCTGGCGCATCCCGTTCCTGCTGGCCGGCCCGCTCGGGCTGATCGGTCTGTATCTGCGCAGCCGGATCGACGACACCCCGGTCTTCCGGGCGATGGAGAAGCGGGACGCGGTGCAGGAGGCGCCGCTGCGCGAGGCGTGGAAGCGGTGCCGCAGGCAGGTGCTGACGCTGTTCGGCTACAGCATCACGAACGCCGTCGGGTACTACCTGATGAGCAGCTACATGATCGCGTACATGTCGGAGGAGGTCGGGTACACCAAGGCGCAGGCCATGCTGACCAGTGTGCTGGCCATGCTCGCCTACAGCGCGGCCTGCCCGCTGATGGCGGCGGCCGCCGACCGGTACGGCCGCAAACCGATGCTGCTGGTGGCGTGCGGCGGTTTCGCCGTGGCGACGCTGCCCGCGTTCTGGCTGATCGGCACGGGGTTGGCGGGGGCGATCGTGGGCGCGATGGTCCTCGCCGTGCTGGTGTCGGTGATCGGTACGGCCAATGTGCCGGCGATGGTCGAGATGTTCCCGGGCCAGTTGCGGGCGAGCGGTTCCGCCATCGGCTACACCGCCGCGTACGTGCTGTTCGGCGGGACGGCGCCGTTCGTCGCGACCGGGCTGGTCTCCCTGGCGGGCACGCCGCTCGCGCCCGGTTTCTATCTGATGGGGCTGGCGGCGGTGTCGGCGCTGGTGGTGCTGTTCTCCTTCCGGGAGACGGTGCACCTGCCGCTGACGCGGACGACCGTGCTGGAGAAGTAGCGCTCCGCGGACCTCGGTGGCCGGCCCGGCACTGCCCGGACCGGCCACCTCCGTATGTGTCCCCCCTGCCCGTTAAGGCCGGGCCCCTGGCGGTGGGGCCGTGCTGGCGCGCACGATCAGCGTCGGCTCGACGGACGCCGGTTCGGGTGCGGCGTCCGGGTCCGCGATGTGGCGCAGCAGGTGGACGACCGCCAGCGCGCCCATCTCCGTGAACGGCTGGGCGACCGTGGTCAGCGAGGGGGCGCAGTACTCGGCCAGCGCGATGTCGTCCACGCCGACGACGGAGATGTCCTCGGGGACCCGCCTGCCCAGCTGGTGCAGCGCGCGGATCACTCCGAAGGCCATCTCGTCGCTCGCCACGAACACGGCGGTGGCGTCGGGGATCCTGCCCAGGATCAGCCCGTTGCGGTAGCCGGACTCGGGGGTCCAGTCGCCCTCCAGCACCGGGGGCGCGGGCAGGCCCGCCGCCTGGAGGGTGTCACGCCAGCTGGGTGGCGCTGAAGCTGGGCGGCGCGGCCGACGTGGACGGCCTCGGCTGTCCGAACCGGCAGAACGGCGGGCAGAACGGCCGCGTCGGCGGTTACGAGGTCGCCGTGTCGGACGACTGCACCACCTGGCGGACGGTGGCGACGGGCACCCTGAAGGACGTGCCGCAGACGCAGCGCGTCTCCTTCGACCGGGTCCGGGCCTCGTACGTACGGTTCACGGCGCTGAACGCCCTCAACGGGCAGCCGTTCGCGGCGGCCGCGGAGATGCGGGTGTACGGCACGCCGGTGGACCTGCCGACGGGCTACCCGCCGGGTGAGCGGCCCGGCCTGAACCGGCCCGCCCCCGGCGTGCCGCGCCGGGGGCGGGCTAGGGCCTGTCGTTTGGACCAGGCCGGCCGAGAGTGACTGCGTCTTTCACCCGCGACGCCGGCAAGATCCAAACGACAGGCCCTAGGGTCAGAGGCGGCCGCCCGGGACCACCGTGAACGTCGCCGGACCGGCCGGCAGGTTCACGGTGTACTGGCGCAGGTACGTGTCCAGGAACGGCGAGCGGTCGCCGGCGGTGGCGACGTCGTCGGCCGGGTCGTCCAGGGCCAGCCGGAGCTTCGCGCCCTTGACCTGGATGGTCTCGCCCGACGGGGTGTCGCGCCACGAGCCGGTCCGGATCGAACCGATCTCCACGGCCAGGACGTGTCCCGCCGCCAGGGTCCAGTCGGTCGCCTTCAGGTCGACGCTCAGCCGGCCCGAGTCCACCAGGGAGACCTGTTCGTCGAACATGACGGCGGTGCCGTCCGGGGCGACGTCGTACAGCTTGAGCATGACGTTGCCCTCGCCCCTGGCGGTCAGCGAGACCTGCGGGGTGCCGGTGACCCGCACGGCCTTCCGCAGCGGCTTCGACCAGACGAAGAAACTGGACGTGACGGCGCCGGCCTGCTGACGCTTCGCCAGCTCCCTCGTCAGTGCCCGCGGCGCGGCCTGTTCGGTCGCGGGCGCGTTCTCCATGTCCCACTTTCCGGTGGGCTGCACGGACGGCCGCGGTGCCGGGTCGCCGGAGGCGGTCAGCGCCGCCCGGGCGGAGGCGCCGCCGTCGTCCACGTAGGAGCCGCCGCCGAGCGGCAGGGTGACGGACCGTTCCGTGACGGGCCAGGTGCGCTGGGCGCGCCAGGCGCCGGTGGAGTCCTCGACGGCGTAGGCCGGGTAGCGGACGGACGGCCTGACGCCCTTCAGGTACTGGTCGTAGAAGGACAGCGTCTCGTCGTACCAGCCCTCACGTCCCATGGCCAGGCGTCCGTCGCCGACGCGGTCGCCGCCGCGCACGTGGTCCCACTGGCCGAGCCAGCCGCGCTCGGGGCCCCGGTGGTTGCCGAGGTACTCCTCCATCTCCTCGGGCTTGGTGTTGTTCTCGACGAAGCCCTGGGTGACGAAGAGCGGGGTGTCGGTGCCCCTGGCCGCCTTCGCCAGGTCGCGGGAGGTCCAGTACGGGTCCCGCTGGTCGGATATCCGGTACCCGGCCGAGTTCTGCGTCAGGCACTCCGGATGCGTCTCCTCGTACCGGGCATTGGCCTGATAGCGCGGGTCGTCGTCCGCCAACGGAGGCATCGTGGCGATGGAGTTGTACGCGTCGGCGGTACCGGTCACGTTCGGACGGGGGACGCCGTTGGAGTAGATGTACTGGTACATGTCCCACAGGGGTTCCTGGGCGACGACCGCCTTGAGGGCGCGCTGGTCCAGGTTGTTGCCGATGAGGCCCGTGACGGCGTCGTACGACTTGCCGTACATGCCCACGGCTCCGGTGGACCACGGCTGTTTCGCGGCCCAGTCGACGGCGGCCTTCACGTCGGCCTGTTCGCCGGGGCCGCCCCAGTCGAGGCAGCCGGTGGAGCCGCCGAAGCCGCGCAGGTCCACCATGACGAAGGCGTAGCCCTGGTCGAACAGGTCGGTGCCCTCGATGAAGTCCTGGAAGCGGGACGAGGGTCCGGTGTGGGTCCAGCCCTCCGGGCCGGTCTGTCCGGTGTGCGCGAAGTAGGGGCCGATCGACAGGATGACCGGCACCTTGGCGTGCTTGCGTCCCGCCATTTTCTCGGGCAGCAGGACGTCGGCGTGGAGTTGGGTGCCGGAGCGGTCCGAGGACGGGAAGTAGTGCTGGGTCCAGACCGAGCCTTCGGGGACGCGGTCGTTCTCCGCATGGGTGACGGGGTCGGTCGCGGTGGCCACCGACCCCGTCACGGACCGGGGTGCGGCGGCCGGTTCGGCCTCCGTCCCGGGTGCCGCGACGGCGGGGCCGGCCAGGCCGGCGGTCAGCGCGAGGGCGGCGACAAGTGCCGAGGCGGTCCGGGTGGCCGCGCTACGGGCTCTCACATGCTCCTCCTTGAACGGTGGGTGCAGGTGGTGCGGGTGGTGCAGGTTTAGCAGCGTTACCCGTCGCGCGTCGATGGGGCGTACAACGGACGTGCGCGTGCCGGGTGTTGTGTGCGGGCATGCCGGGTTCGCGAAACGGGCAGGGTGCCGGTCGGGGCGTTCCGCCGTCCCGGGCGCGAGGACGGGGAGGGACGATGGCCGGCGAGGTCCGAGGGGGCGACGGCGACGCCGGGGTGACGGAGCTGAGGAAGGAAGCGGCCGAGGCCCTGGCCGAGGCACGGCGGCTGCTGGACGTCCGCGGCGGGTGGGCGCCGGCCGACGCGTTCGGGCCGGTGATCGACCGGCTGGCCGGCGTCGAGACCGCGCTCGCGCGGGAGGGAGCCGGCTTCTCCGTCGTCTTCGTGCACCTGGGCATCCTGCGGGGCGCGCGCTGCATGAGCCGGGGCGACGGCGGGTCGTCCGACCCGGAGGAGCGGGACGAGGCGTTGCGGCGGCTGCGGTGGGCGGACGGCACCGGGCCCCTCACCGACCCGCTGGCCGTGCAGGCCCGCATGATGCTCGTCTTCCTGCTGGCGCCGTGGGCCCTGCCCCGCGCGGACGGCACCCGTACCGCCCTCCTGGACGCGCTGCTCTCCGCCGCCGACGGCCAGGTGCTGACGGCGTCGTTGCGCCGGGACCTCACCGAGGCCCTGGAGGTGGTCGGACGGATCGCCGCCGCCCCGCTCGACCCGCACCTCCAGCAGGTGACCGCCGGGAACCGGCGGGACATCGAGCAGATGCTCGCGGTGCGCTCGGGCTCGTCCGCCGGGACGGCCGGCGCCGCGGCGGCCGAGACGACCACCGCCCCGGCCGCCGAGACGACCACCACCGCCGCGGCCGAGACGACCAGAGCCCCGACGGCCGAGGCGTCCGCTGCCGTCACCGGGCCGGGGAGGGCACGAGGGGCCGTCACCGCCGGTGGCCAGGACGCCGATGCCCCGGACGGCGCCCGGGACCCCGTGGCGGCACTGCTCGACGCCGTCCGCGGGCTGGTGGGCCTGGCC
>NZ_WWHX01000241.1 GCF_009862125.1 Streptomyces sp. SID5910 | reverse complement strand
GCCACGTGACCCACCCTCGGCCAGCGCCCGCGCCGGGCACCCCAGCAATACCGGGCCGCCCGTCCCATCCCGCCCCGCACCCGCGCCGGGCCGCGGTCACATCCAGCTGTTCGTCCGTGCCCACCGCAGGACGTCGCCCACGGCGACCGGGACCTCCGCCGGGGGCGCCTCCACGGGCGGCGCGAAGCGGGCCGCCCGCCCCGGCCCGTGCAGCTCCGCCCAGATCGACCGCGCGCACGACTGGAGCAGCGGCGTCAGCCGCTCCAGCGAGCGGTGCCCGCCCATCGAGGACACGGAGACCGCGGCGATCGCCCGCCCCGCGCCCCGCAGCGGAGCCGCCACGCACACCAGGCCCGGGTACGTCCCCTCCAGGTCGAACGCGACACCCCGCTCACGCACGGACAGCAGCTCCGTGCGGAACGGGGCGGTGTGCGCGACCGTCCGGTGGGTGCGGGGACGCAGGCCGGCCTCGATCACCCGCTCCACGCAGGCCGGGTCGCCGAAGCCGAGGATGGCCTTGCCGGCGGCGGTGCAGTGCGCGGGGAGCCGGGCGCCGACACGCGTCGGCACCACGTGGGCGTCCAGGGTGCCGATGCGCTCCAGGCAGACCACCTCGGTGCCGTCCAGGACGTACAGCTGGACCAGCTTGCCGGTCGCCTCGTGGAGGTCGTCCAGCCTGGGCAGGGCCGCCCGCAGTAGCCGGTTGTGATGCGCGGCGAGCCCGCCGTGTTCCAGGATGCGCATCCCCATCCGGTAGTCCCGGCCCTCCCGTTCCAGCCAGCGCAGCTGCACCAGCTGATCGAGGATGCGGTGCGCGGACGAGCGGCTGAGACCCGAGCGGCGTATCACCTCGGTGAGGGAGAGCCGCGGGTGCGCGCCGTCGAAGGCGGCGAGCACCTTCTCGGCCTTCCGCAGGAGGGACAGGGGGGCGGCGTCCTGCCCGGTCCCGTCGTCCGCCACTGCCTCATGAAGCACAGCAAACCCCCTGATCAACGGGATGGTCCGATGGCGTCGCCCCTGCGCTGCGGCGCTGAACCGACCATGCCACGCCACCCGCGCGAGCGGGAAGAAGCCGGCAGCAGGTATTTCGGTTAGAAACACCTGACCGGTGTGTGACCGCCCTCCCGGGGCGCTTCCCGCTGAGCGGGAACCCCTCCTTCTGGGCCGCCGCGCCGCCGTCCTAGGCTCCTGTCGTCCCTCCGACGGACCGCACGGCGTGCCGCGCCGAGTCCCCGGGCCGGCCCGGTCGGGGCGCCCGGCGCGACACCCGCCGAGGCCGTGGACCCGCGGCAAACGACCAGAGGACACGATGCTGTGACGTACGACCACGACTCCACCTCCCGCACCGCCAAGGCGGGCGGTCTCACCCTCCACTACCACGAGGCGGGACCCGAGGACGCACCCGTGGTGATCATGCTGCACGGTGGCGGGCCCGGAGCCTCCGCCTGGTCCAACTTCGGCCGCAACCTCGCCCCGTTCGCCGAGGCCGGCCTGCGCACCCTGCTCGTCGACCAGCCCTGCTTCGGCCGCAGCGACAAACCCGAGCTGGACACCGACTACTTCACGTTCAGCGCGAACGCCGTCGCCGCCCTCATGGACGAACTCGGCATCGCGCAGGCCGGGTTCGTCGGCAACAGCCTCGGCGGCGGCGCCGCCACCAGGCTGGCGCTCGACCACCCCGACAAGGCCGACAGGCTGCTGCTCATGGGTCCCGGCGGGATCTCCGTCAACATCTTCACGCCCGACCCCACCGAGGGCATCAAGCACCTCTTCGCGTTCAACTCCGCGCAGGAGCCCACCCGCGAGCAGATGCGCACCTTCCTGACCACCCTGGCCTACGACGCCTCCGTCGTCACCGACGACTTCGTGGAGGAGCGCTACGCCCAGGCCACGGACCCCGCGGCCCGGCTCGGCGGGGCCCGCATGGGTGCCGCGTTCGCCAACCCCGCGTGGGCCGAACGCACCATGCTGTGGCGCGAGGCGCACCGCCTCACCCAGCCGGTGCTCCTCACCTGGGGCCGCGAGGACCGGGTGAACCCGGTCGATGGGGCGTTCGTCGCCCTCAAGACGATTCCCAACGCCCGTCTGCACGTCTTCCCGCACTGCGGCCACTGGGCCCAGTCCGAGAAGTTCGACGAGTTCAACCGGCTCGCCGTCGACTTCTTCACCCACTGAAGGGCCAGGCGCATGGAACGGCTGATGCCGCGGTCCTCCGGGCAGCGATGCCCGGACGGCCGCGAACCCATCGACGCGGAGCACTTCCGCAACGTCCTCGGCCGGTTCGCCTCCGGCGTGACGGTCGTCGCCTCGGCCGACGAGCACGGCAGGCCGGCCGGCCTCGCCTGTCAGTCGTTCGCGTCCCTCTCCCTCGACCCGCCGCTGGTCCTGGTCTGCGTCGGGCGTACGTCGTCCAGCTGGCCGAAGGTGGAGGCGGCCGGCCGGTTCGGCATCTCGGTGCTCGCCGAGGACCAGCGGGCCGTCTGCGCGGCCCTCGGCCGCCGGGGCGGCGACAAGTTCGCCGGCGTGGACTGGACGCTGTCCCGCAACGGCGCCGTGCGCATCGACGGGGCGCTCGCCCACATCGACTGCGCCGTGCAGAGCGTCGTGGAGGCCGGTGACCACTACGTCGTCGTCGCCCGCGTCCTGGAACTCACCGCCCGCGAGGACGGCACGCCGCTGCTGTACTTCCGCAGCACCTTCGCGAAGGGCATCTTCCGCTGACGACGGGCACGGCCGGGCGACCACGCGTCCGGGCACCGGGACCACCCCGGCGCCCGGGCGCCCTTCGTGCTCGCCGCACGGGAGCCCGCCGGGCGGTCGCGGACCGTACACTGCGGGCGTGACGCGGAACAGGGCGAGCGGCGGCGCACCGGAGGGGGACGCGGAACGGCGGGCCCTCCCCGCGACCGGCTGGGCGGTGCTCGGACTGCTCTCCTTCGGCGAGGAGCTGTCCGGGTACGACCTGAAGAAGTGGGCCGACTGGTCACTGCGCTTCTTCTACTGGAGCCCCTCCGTCAGCCAGATCTACGGCGAGCTCAAGCGGCTGGACCGCGCGGGCTACGTGACCTCGCGGACGGTCGCCCAGGAGACGGGCAACCGCGACAAGCGGGTCTACCGGATCACCGACGAGGGCATGGCAGCCGTCCGCACCTGGGCGAGGCGGGCCCCGGTGGACCCGCCGGTGCTCAAGCACGGTGTCGTGCTGCGGCTCTGGCTCGGACACCTGACGGAGCCCGAGCAGCTGCGCGAGGTGCTCGGCCGGCACCGGGAGTACGCCGAGACGATGCGCCGGCAGGCCGAGGCCGACGCCGAGGGCGCCGGCACGGACGAGGCATGGGCGTATCCGCAGCTCGCCCTGAAGTGGGCGGAACGCTACTACGCCGCGGAACGCGACCTGGCCGACGGCATGCTGGCCGACGTGGCTGAGCTGGAGCGTGAGGGGTCCTAGCGGCCCCGCGCCGCCACCGTTGTCCGAGCCGCCCGGTCAGGCCGCCGTCAGCCCCAGGTCCTCGGCGAGCCGCGCCCGGTGCCACGCCGGTGGGCCGAACAGCTGGGCCGAGCCGTGCGCGCGCTTGAAGTAGCGGTGCGCGTCGTGCTCCCAGGTGATGCCGATCCCGCCGTGCAACTGGATCGTCTCGCCCGCCACCGCCGAGAACGCCTCCGAGCAGGCCGACTTGGCGACGGCCGCGCGGCGGGTCAGCTCCGGTGACCCGTCGGCGGCCGCGCACGCCGCGCCGTACGCGGCCGAACGCGCCGACTCCACGAGTACGTACGCGTCCGCGAGCCGGTGCTTGAGCGCCTGGAAGGAGCCGATCGGCCGGCCGAACTGCACGCGCTCCCTCGCATAGGCGACCGTCAGCTCCAGGCACCGCTCGGCGGCACCCGTCTGCTCGGCCGCGAGGGCCGTGCAGGCCAGGTCCAGGACGTGCCGCAGGACCCGGCCGCCGTCTCCCTCGGCGCCGATCAGCCGCCCCTCTGCCCGGTCGAGCACGATGCGTGCCTGTGCGCGGGTCGTGTCCATGGTGACCGTCGCCTCGCGGCGCACCCCCGCGCCGTCGGCGGGCACCTCGAAGAGGGCCACCCCGGTCTCCGTCCGGGCCGCCACGAGCAGCAGACCTGCGCCGGCCCCGTCCAGGACGAACTCCTTGGTCCCGGTCAGCAGCCAGGCGCCGCCCGGACCGCGGACGGCCGCGGCACGGACCGCCGCCGGGTCCCAGGAGCCGCGTTCCGCCCACGCCAGCGCCCCCACGGTCCGCCCCAGGGCGAGCCCCGGCAGCAGCCGCGCGCACGCCCCGGCGTCACCGGAGGCCAGCAGGGCCCGCACGGCGAGGACGGCGGAGCCGAGAAAGGGTACGGGGCTCAGGGCCCGGCCCAACTCCTCCATGACGACGTGGACTTCACGGGCATCGCAGCCCGCACCGCCGTACTCCTCGGGGACGGCGAGGCCGGCGACGCCGATCTGCTCGGTCAACGGCCGCCAGGCCGCCGCTCCCTCGTGCCGGGCGAGGGAGGCCCGCACGGCGGACCGCAGTTCCCTCTGCTCCTCCGTGAGCCTCACGTGTCGGCTCCCTTCCGTGGTGGTGGTGACTCCGGCAGGACGCCGGTGAGGTGGTCAGGCCGCGAGGACGCGGGCGCGG
>NZ_WWHX01000240.1 GCF_009862125.1 Streptomyces sp. SID5910 | reverse complement strand
AGACCCACCCCCTATCGTGCGGACGCATGACAACCCAACCGCCCCCCACCACGGACCTCTCCGCAGACGACGCCCGCCGCATCACCCTCCGCGCACAGGGCTTCCTCGGCGCCCCCGACCGCCGCGCCGGCGTCCGCGGCGTCCTCCGTGACCTGGGCGCGGTGCAGCTCGACACGATCTCCGTCCTCGCCCGCTCCCACGAGCTCATCCCCTACGCCCGCCTCGGCGCCGTCGGCCGCAGAACCGTCGAGGACGCCTACTGGACGGACACCCACGCCTTCGAGTACTGGTCCCACGCCGCCTGCATCCTCCCCATCGAGGAGTGGCCCCACTTCGCCTTCCGCCGCCGCGCCTACCGCAACCGCCCGCACTGGAACCACCACCTCCCCGACGGCGCCTACGACCAGGTCATCGCGCAGCTCCGCGCCGAGGGCCCCCTCACCGCGACGGACCTCGGCGGCGCGAAGAGGACCAGCGAGTGGTGGGACTGGTCGGGCACGAAGGTCGCCGTCGAGCGCGCCCTCATGTACGGCGAGGTCGTCTGCGTCGAACGCCGCGGCTGGAAGCGCGTGTACGACCTGGCCGAGCGCGCGGTCCCGAAGACGCTGCTGCACGACGACCTGGACGACACCGAGTGCCTGCGCCGGCTGGTCCGCCTGGCCGGCCGGTCCCTCGGCGTCGGCACCCGCGCGGACATCGCGGACTACCACCGCCTCAAGGCCGAGCAGGTCGACGCCGTGATCGCCGACTCGGGCCTGGTCCCGGTGACGGTGGAGGGCTGGGGCAGGCCGGCCTGGGCGGACCCGGAGGCCCTGGCGACACCCCCGCGCGGCCGGCACCGCACCACACTGCTGTCCCCCTTCGACTCCCTGGTCTGGGAACGCGCCCGCACCGAGCGGATCTTCGGCTTCACCCACCGCCTGGAGGCCTACGTGCCCAAGCCGAAGCGGGTGCACGGCTACTTCGCGATGCCGGTCCTGGCCGGCGGCCGGCTCGTCGGCCGTGTGGACCCGGGACGCGAGGGACGCACCCTGGTCGCCCGGCAGGTCACGCTGGACGGCCCCAAGGCCGCCCCGGCGGTGGCCCGGGCCCTGGTCGAGGCGGCGAGCTGGGTGGACTGCACGGACGTACGCGTGGAGCGGGTGGACGCGCCGGAGCTGCGCGAGCCGCTGACGAGGGAGCTGGCCCTCCTGCTCGCCTGATCCGCAGGCGGCGAAAGGCCGTCAGCGGATCTCGAGGATCTTCTCCCGCATCGCGTACACCACGGCCTCCATCCTGGAATGCAGTTGCAGCTTCTCCAGGATGTTGCGCACATGGTTCTTCACGGTGTTCTCGGAAATGAACAGCTCCTTGGCGATGTCCCGGTTGTTCATTCCCGTGGCGACGAGCTTGAGCACCTCCAGCTCGCGGTCCGTGAGGCGCGGTGCGGGCACGAGCCGGCGCTCGTCGGTCCGCTGGATCATCGACTTGAACTCGGTGAGGAGTTTCGACGCCATGGACGGACTGATCTGCGACTGACCGTCGGCCACCGCGCGGATGGCGGTCGCCACCTCGTCCGTCGAGATCTCCTTGAGCAGGTAACCGGTCGCACCCGCCTTGATCGCCTCGTAGAGGTCGGCTTCCTCGTCGCTGATCGTCAGCATGATGATCTTCGCGCTGGGGGCCACCTCCTTGATGGACGTGCACGCCTCGATCCCGCCGCGCTTCGGCATCCGCACGTCCATCAGGATGATGTCCGGCAGCAGGTCGGCGGCCTTCTCCACGGCCTCGGCGCCGTCCCCGGCCTCACCGACGACCTGGATGTCCTCCTCGGCCGCGAGCACGATCTCCAGGCCCCGGCGGAACAGGGCGTGGTCGTCGACGACCAGGACCCTGATCGGCTCCGCGCGTGACGAGCCCGCGTCCGGGCCCATGCCGACGACGCCGTCGTCGGCGCCCTCGTCCCGCATCGGTCCGAAACTGTCCGCCATCGTTCCTCCCCCTGAAGGCCCTGGCCTGTGGTCCTGAGCCATCGCCAACCCAAGGCAACGACCCACCGGTTGGGTGGTTGCCGCCATGATTCCATGCCGCGCCGACACGGGGGTGACAGAGCGGACCACGCGGGGGTCGCACACCTCGCGCACGGTCGCGCACCGTCGCACACCGGTGCCCCTGGGGGCGCACACGCGCTCCAGGGGCACCGGTCCGGCTGTCACCCGGCGTGGTCAGCCGCCGAGCGCATCGCCCGCCTCGGGCGCGTGCGTCTGCGTGACCATCGTGTCCGTCGTCAGGTGGATCACGCCGTAGTCGTAGGCGTGCCGCCGGTAGACGACGCTGGGCTCCTTGGTCTCCGAGTCGACGAACAGATAGAAGTCGTGTCCGACCAGCTCCATCTCGTAGAGGGCCTGGTCGAGGCTCATGGGTGCGGCCACGTGGGTCTTCTCACGGACGACGAGGGGGCCGTCGCCCTGGACCTCGAGCGAGCCGATCTTCTTGGTGGGTACGCCGTCCTGCTTCTCCTCCGGGACGATCTCCCCGTTCCCGTTGAGTGTCGCGGCGCCGGGGACGACATCGGCGACCTCGGCCGCCGGGATCCGGCGCGCTCCGCGCCGCGAGAAACGCTTGTCGTGCTGCTTGCGCAGCCGGGCACCGAGCTTTTCCGCCGCCAGGTCGAGCGCCGCGTACGGATCGCTCGCCGCTGCCTCCGCCCGGATCACCGGACCGCGGGAGCGGAGCGTGATCTCCACTCGGTCGCAGCGGTCGGCCTGTCGGGGGTTGGGCTCCTTGGACACCTCGACGTCGAGGCTGATCACCTTGCCGTCGAGCTTCTGGATCTTCTCCAGCTTCAGCTTCTCGGCCACGTGCTTCCGGAACCGCTCGGGCACCTCGGTCTTGCGGCCCTTGACGACGATGTCCACGCAGAACTCCGTTCCCGGATCGCTCCGCTTCGGTGGCGGAGCATCTCCCTTTTGCACCAGGTTCCGTTCTCCCGGAACCTCGGACTCGGTGACTTCCACCTCCTCCCCCACGGGCGAGGTATCCACTCCACCGGTGCGGGTGATGACGGCTGAACCCGCGGCACGGCATTCGGATTTGAGAGGTGTGGCCTGCGGCTTTGCCTCACAACCGAACATATCTCGCCCGGACGGATGTCGTCACCCTCTACCGCGACGTACCTCCGTTCCGGTGAATTGACCCTCTCATTACCTGCAACGAAGCAAGTATTCGATCAGTTCCGGTTTATTTCGAAAGCATCTGGTGAAGCCGCGACGACAGCCGCGCAGAGGGCTTCACGGATCACGTCATCGCCTCCGTCCGGGCCCGCCATCCGGGGCCCGCTCTTCCGTTCCTCTCTGCCTTCCCATGCCGCCGCCGAATACACAGTCGATTTCGCCGTTCTGTACGTCTCCGACACCGCCTCCCGCTCACCCGGTACCCCGCCCGCCGCCTCCCGCACGGCGCGCGCCGCCTCCGCTAGGGACGCCCCCGTGGTCATCAGGTCGTCGACGAGGACGACGGGCCCAGGGCCGCCCAGCAGCCGGGCTCCGCCGGGCACCACCGCCAGCGCGCCGGCGAGGTTGTCCCGACGCTGCCGGGCGCTCAGCCCCGACTGGTCCGCCACGGTGTGCCGCTGTCGCAGCACCGCGAGCACCCGGGAGGGCGTCCCGGTCCGCCGCAGCTCACCCGCCGCCGCGAGGGCGATCCGCCGCGCCGGATCGTGACCGCGCGCCCGCACCGCCCGGCGCGCGGAGGGCACGGGCACGAGCAGCACCGCCTCCCGCACACCCACAGGCCGCGCCGCACCGCCGCCCGGGCCCGCCTCCCGGAGCCCGGCCCGTACCGCCCCCGCCAGCGCCCCGCCCAGCGGACCGGAGAGGGCCAGCACCCCGCGTTCCTTGTGGGCCAGCAGCACGGCCCGCACCTCGTCCGCGTACGGCGCCGCCGCGTGCACCACCGGCAGCCCGGGCGGCCCCGGATCCGGGCGTACCCGGCACGGCGCGCTCCCGCTCAGCGCCGCCCGGCACCGCGGGCACAGCACCGTGCGGGCCCTGCCGCAGCCTCCGCACTCGGCCGGCAGCACCAGGTCGCCGAGATCCCGCCACCACTTGCGCATGGCCACCACTGTGCCCAGGCCCGCACCGCCCCGCCAGGCCTGTGGAAAACCCCCGGGCGCCGCCTGTGGACAAGCCTGCGCAGACCCGCACCGGCCTCACCCGCACGGATGAACGCGCGCCGGCACCGGCCTCACCCCGGATAGACCGGCGCCGTCCCTTCCGTCACCTTCTGCCACTGCAAGCCCGACGGCAGCCGGACGATCAGGTTCTCCGAGTACGCCACCAGCGGCAGCCGCTCGTCCTCGGTCGCGGCGATCTCCTTCACCCCGGTCAGCGCCGCCGGCACCGATGCCTCCGGCGTGGAGCCGTCGACCTGGACGTATCCGATCTGCTGGACGCCCCCGCGCTCGCGCCCGACCACCACGAGGCGGCTGTCACCGGCCCAGGACATGGCCGTGACCTCCTCCAGCTCGGGCGTGGCGGAGCGCAGTTCGACGACGGTGACCGTGGGCGGCTCGCCGTCCCGTCCGTCGCGTTCGATCCGCCCGATGAGCAGTGACCGTTCGCCGTCCTTCTCCACGACGAGCGCGATCCGCACCCCGTCGGCGGCCACCCGCACGGCCTGCACCCGCCCGTCCAGCCCGGGGATCCGCACCGGCACCGGAGTGCCCGCGCCCTCCCGCAGCAGCATCAGCCGGGGGTTCTTCGGGTCCCGGTCGGCGATCCACAGGTCTCCCTGCGCGTCCCAGCTGGGCGGCGTCAGCCGGTCCCCCTCCGTCTTGCCCGCGCTGACCAGGAGGGGGTCTCCGAGCGAGCTGCCCGGCACCAGCGAGGCGACGTACAGCGACTTCGAGTCGTAGCCGATGCCGGCCGCGCTGTGCTCGTCCCGCGCCACCGCCACCGACCGCAGGGCCGTCGTGCCCTCGCCCAGCGCCCCGGGCACCGTCTCGGGGTGGGTGGCGGTGCTGCCCGCGGCGATCCGCACCAGACGCTGCTTGGCGTCCACGAAGTACAGGTAGTCGGGCCGCTGGGCCGAACCGCGCGTCGCGACCGTCTCGGCCCGCTCCTCACCCAGCGAGCACAGCCGCCTCTTGCCGGAGGTCAGCTCCACCTCGTCCACGGCGGGGGTGAGGTTCTTGAGGGTGAACAGGAGCTGCGTCGCCATCTCGTCGCACTTGTCCGCACCGACCCCGGCGGCCTTGGCGTTCAGCGGCACCGTCAGCTTGTTCCGGTCGTCCGGCGTCAGCGAGGTCACGTTGTCCGCCAGTGCCGTACCGGTCGGGAAGCTCGACCTGACCACGGGCCCCAGCAGACGCGTCGGCCCGCTGATCAGCGACCGCACGGCCTGCGTCAGCGGGTCCACGAGCCGGCGCACATAGACGGGATCGGCGACAGCCGCCGGCTGCGCACTCGTACCCGCCTGCGCCTTCGGGACGGTGTTCGAGGCGAAGTAGTACTTGTTGACCGACATATACGTGCGCTGGAAGTCGGACTTGCCCATCACCACGCCCTGCGGCAGGACGTCGATGCGCCACTGCTTGCTCTTCGGGTCACGGGTGAGGTGCACCGGCTCCCGGTACTGGCCCGCCGCCGGCGCGTACGACTGCTGCCCGTCCACCGTGGCGACCCTGGTGCCGGTCAGCGTGACCGAGTACGAGTAGTCGTCGGTGTCCTCACGGCTCGCCAGGTGGTCGGCCTCGGTCCCCGCCCCGCCCGCCAGCACCGTCGTGGACCGCTCCGGCCGCCAGGTCTTCGCCGCGTCGGCCGTCAGATACTTGCGGGCCGTCTCGTAGTGCGGGTCGTTGCTGGTCAGCGCCTCCAGAAAGCCCTGCACGATCACCGAAGGCGAGGCGTCCTCCGCCGGCGGCATCGCGAACACCCGCACCTGCGGGTCCTGCCGGGGCGTGGACTCCACGCCCCGCAGATCCCCGTTGTCGGGCATGGACGCACACCCTCCCAGCAGTACGACGCCGCAGACCGCGTACGTCACCGCGCGCGTCGGCGTCCGCCGGCCGCTCCCCTCGCGGTCAGCGCCCACGAAATGCCTCCCCTTGCCTGCTCGGCTCCTCCGGCCCGCCGTCCGGGCGGCTCGCCGCCTCCGGTCCGGGCGTGCCG
>NZ_WWHX01000239.1 GCF_009862125.1 Streptomyces sp. SID5910 | reverse complement strand
CCGCGCCCCCGGACGGACGCCGGCCCGGCCGGCCCCTCCGCCCTGGCCCTGCCGCGCGGCATCCAGGACTTCACCGCCCGCGGCCCGGCCCTCGCCCGGCTGCTGGACCTGGCGCGGGACACCGCCCCGGACCGGCCGGTGGTCACCGTGGTCGCCGGACAGCCCGGCCTGGGCAAGACGGCGTTCGCGGTGCACGCCGCGCACCGCCTCGCCCCGCACTTCCCGGACGGACAACTCGCGCTGGACCTGCACGGCATGGATCCGGAGCCGACGACCCCCCGGGACGCGCTGGGCCGGCTGCTCGGCGCGATGGGCGTCGCCGATGCGGCGATACCGGCCGGCACGGACGACCGGGCCGGCCTGTGGCGGTCCCTGGCCGCCGAGCGGCGCCTGCTCCTGCTGCTGGACAACGCCGTCGACGAGTCCCAGGTCGGCCCCCTGCTGCCCGGCACCGGCCGGTCCCTGACGATCGTCACCAGCCGCCACGCCCTGGCCGGTCTGGAGTCCGTGCACCGCACCGATCTGGCCCTGCTGCGGCGCGAGGAGGCGGTCGAGCTGCTGACCCGCATCGTCGGCGCGGACCGGGTGCGGGCGGAGGCGCAGGCCGCACGCGACCTCGCCGACCTGTGCGGGCATCTGCCGCTGGCCGTCCGGATCGCCGGGCAACGCCTTCTCAGCCGCCCGCACGAACGGCTCGGCAAGCTCGTCGCCCGCCTCGCCGCCGAGGGCCGGCGCCTCGACGGCCTCCAGGCCGGAAGCCTGCGGGTGCGTGCCGCGTTCGCGCTCTCCTACCGGCAACTGCCGCCGGACGCGCGGACGGTGCTGCGCCGCGCCGCGCTGTCCGCCGGGGCGGACTTCGGCCCCGAGACCGCCGCGCTCCTGGCCGGCCTGTCCTACGACGAGGCGGTGGCCCGCGCCGAGGAACTGACCGACGCCGGACTGCTCCAGAGCGACGCCCACACCGAGCGGTACCGCTTCCACGACCTGCTCAGGCTCTACGCGGCCGAGCAGGTCGAGGCCGAGGACGGCCCCGAGGTCCGCGACGCCGCCCTCGACCGGACCGCGTCCTGGATGCTGCGCCGGGCCACCGCCGCCGCGCTGCACTTCGACGTCGACCACGAGCGCACCGCGGCGCAGGGCGACCCGGACCCGGAGACGGCGCCCACGGGCCGGGACGAGGCGCGGGCCTGGCTGGAGGCCGAGCGGGCCCAGTGGCTGGCCGCGCTGCGCCGGGCCCATGACGCGGGCCGGCACCGGGAGGTGCTGGACACGGCGGTGGCGATGCACTGGTTCTCCGACCTCAACCAGCACTGGGAGCAGTGGGTGGAGGTGTTCCGGCGTTCCGCCGACTCGGCCCGTGCCCTGGGCAGCAGGCGCGAGGAGGCGGTGCATCTCAACTACCTCGCCTGGGCCTACAACCTCTGCGTGCACGATCCCCGGGCCGCCCTGACGAGGGCCGACGCCGCGCTGGCGGCGGCCCGCGAGTGCGGGGACGGGCTTCAGGAGGGGTGGGCGCTGGGCTACGGCGCGGGCGCGCTGCACCGGCTGGGACGCATGGACGAGGCCGAGGCACGGCTGCGCGAGGCCGCCCGCCGTCTCGCCTCGCAGGAGTCCCCGCAGGGGAGGCTGGCCGAGCTGTCGATCCTCAACACCCTCGGGATGCTGGTGCGGCAGGCCGGCCAGGCGGCGGAGGCGCTGGACATCCACCGCCGCAGCGAGCGGCTCTGCCGGGCGGGGGTCCCGGGCCGTACGCGGGAAGTGATCGCCGTGTACCACGCGGTCGCCCGGCAGCAGATCGGCAACGACCTGGCGGCGCTGGAACGCTGGCACGAGGCCGAGGTGCCGCTGCGGCAGGCCCTCGCCGCCTTCGACGCCGCGCAGATGGCGGCCTGGACCGAGCAGGCCCGCCTTGACCTCGGCCAGGTGCTCGCCGCCATGGGGCACCCCGACGCCTGGGAGACGCTCCGCACGGCCCGCGACGCCCTCGGCGGCCTGCGCAGCCCGCGCCAGGTCGAGGCCGCCGCCGCCCTCGACGCCCTCGGCGAGGCGCCCGCCGGCGCCGTCTAGCGCAGGAGCAGTTGCAGCCCGCCCACCACCGTGGCCGCGATGACCAGCTGTTCGAAGAGACGCTGGTTGATCCTGTTCACGGCCCACTTGCCGAGGAACGCTCCGGGCACCACGAAGACCACCAGCGCGGCGTCGAGGAGCAGCGAGTGGCCGTCGATCAGCCCGAGGCCGGCGCTGAAGGGCAGCTTGGAGACGTTGACGATCAGGAAGAAGAAGGCGGAGGTGCCGAGGAAGCCCAGCTTGCGGAAGCCCGCGGAGAGCAGGTACATCGACATCACCGGGCCGCCCGCGTTGGCGACCATGGTGGTGAAGCCGCCGAGGACGCCGTACGAGCGGGCCTTGACCCGGCCGGCCCGGGAGGTGACCGGGTCCGGCTGCTCGCTCGCCTCAGCCCGGCGCCGGCGCCACATCGTGACGCCGGCCATGAACAGTAGGATCACGCCGATCGACGTGCGTACGACCGTGTCGTCGGCCCACACCAGGAACACGGTGCCCACGACCACGCCGGCCGCGACCGCCGGGAACAGCCGCCACAGGGTGGGCCAGTGGGCGTGGCGCCGGTAGGTGAGGACGGCCAGGACGTCGCCGGCGATCAGGACGGGCAGCAGGACGCCGGTGGAGGCGCGGGCCGGCAGGACCGCCGCGAAGATCGCGAGGCTGACCGTGTTGGCCCCGCTCACGGCGGTCTTGGAGAAGCCGACGAGCAGGGCCGCGAAGGCGAGCGCGGCGAATTCCCAGCCGGTGAGGTGCCAGAGCGTCATGGTGTCCATTGCGGCCACCGATGCTATGCGCACCCGGCCGGGCCGGTGAGGACCGTCTCGTCAGACGATCACTGTCACCGGGCGTACCGCGCCCGCAGTTCCCGCTTCAGCACCTTCATGCTCGGGCCCAGCGGCAGCGCGTCCGTGAACTCCACCCGGCGCGGGTACTTGTACTTGCCGAGGTGCTGCCGGGACCACTCGGTGATCCCGGCGCCGTCGGGCGTCGTGCCCGGCGCGGGGACGACCACGGCGCACACCTCCTCGCCGTGCAGCTCGTCCGGCAGGCCGATCACGGCGACCTGGGCGACGCCGGGGTGGCGCATCAGGACCTCCTCGACCTCGCGCGGGTAGACGTTGTAGCCGCCGCGGATGACGATGTCCTTCTTCCGA
>NZ_WWHX01000238.1 GCF_009862125.1 Streptomyces sp. SID5910 | reverse complement strand
GTCTCCCACCCGCGCACCACCCGTTCGCCGTCGATCAAGGGGCTGAGCTCTCCCGTGGGGGTTGATCGCCGTCGGCGGCCGGCCGTGGGTGTCGGGCTCGTAGACTGGTGCGTCGCCCGCAACCGCCCCCGCCCGAGAGGCCCGTCCCACCCATGAAGCTGGTCTTCGCCGGTACCCCCGAGGTCGCCGTTCCCGCCCTGGACGCCCTGATCGCCTCCGAGCGTCACGAGGTGGCCGCCGTCGTCACGCGGCCCGACGCTCCGGCCGGGCGCGGGCGCCGGCTGGTCGCCTCTCCCGTGGCCGAGCGGGCGGAGGAGGCCGGGATCGAGGTGCTCAAGCCCGCGAAGCCCCGCGACCCCGAGTTCCTGGAGCGGCTGCGCGAGATCGCCCCCGACTGCTGCCCCGTCGTCGCCTACGGCGCCCTGCTGCCCCGCGTGGCGCTGGACGTGCCCGCCCAGGGCTGGGTCAACCTGCACTTCTCGCTGCTGCCCGCGTGGCGCGGCGCCGCGCCCGTGCAGCACGCGCTGATGGCGGGGGACGAAATCACCGGGGCGTCCACCTTCCTCATCGAGGAGGGCCTGGACTCCGGCCCCGTCTACGGCACGGTCACCGAGACCGTCCGCCCCACCGACACCAGCGGCGACCTGCTGACCCGGCTCGCCTTCGCCGGCGCCGGACTGCTCGCCGCCACCATGGACGGCATCGAGGACGGCAGCCTGAAGGCCGTGCCGCAGCCCGCCGACGGCGTCACCCTCGCCCCGAAGATCACCGTCGAGGACGCCCGGATCGACTGGAACGCACCGGCGCTGCGCGTGGACCGGGTGGTGCGCGGCTGCACCCCCGCCCCCGGCGCCTGGACCACCTTCCGCGGCGAGCGCCTCAAGCTCGTGCAGGCCGTGCCCGTGCCCGACCGCACCGACCTCGCCCCCGGGCAGCTCGCGGCCGGCAAGAACAACGTGTACGTCGGCACCGGCTCCTACGCCGTCGAGCTGGTGTGGGTGCAGGCACAGGGCAAGAAGCCGATGCGAGCCGCGGACTGGGCGCGCGGGGCGCGGATCGCCGAGGGCGAGCTGCTCGGCGGCTGACCTGCACCTCCGCAGCACCGCTCACCGGCCCGGCGTACGCTGGTGAGCGCACTTCACCCCACACCCGGAGCACCTTTTTCGTGAGCGAGCAGCCTCGTCGTCCCCGCAAGTCCGGCAAGCCGTACCGCAGGCCCCAGAAGGACCCCGTCCGCATCCTCGCCTTCGAGGCGCTCAGGGCCGTGGACGAACGGGACGCGTACGCCAACCTCGTCCTGCCGCCGCTGCTGCGCAAGGCCCGCGAGAAGGACGACTTCGACGCCCGGGACGCGGCGCTCGCGACCGAGCTGGTGTACGGGACGCTGCGCCGGCAGGGGACCTACGACGCGATCATCGCCGCGTGCGTGGACCGGCCGCTGCGCGAGGTCGACCCGCCCGTGCTGGACGTGCTGAGCCTCGGCGTGCACCAGCTGCTCGGGACGCGCATCCCGACCCACGCCGCCGTGTCCGCCTCCGTGGAGCTGGCGCGCGTGGTGCTGGGCGACGGACGGGCCAAGTTCGTCAACGCCGTGCTGCGCAAGGTCGCGCAGGACGACCTCGACGGCTGGCTGGAGCGGGTCGCGCCGCCCTACGACGAGGACCCCGAGGACCACCTCGCCGTCGTGCACTCGCACCCGCGCTGGGTCGTCTCCGCGCTGTGGGACTCCCTCGGCGGCGGCCGGGCCGGCATCGAGGAGCTGCTGGCCGCCGACAACGAGCGCCCCGAGGTCACCCTCGTCGCCCGACCCGGCCGGGCCACGGCCGAGGAGCTGCTGGACGAGGAGGCCGCCGTGCCGGGGCGCTGGTCGCCGTACGCGGTGCGGCTGAGCGAGGGCGGCGAGCCCGGGGCCGTCGAGGCCGTACGGGAGAACCGGGCCGGTGTGCAGGACGAGGGCAGCCAGCTCGTCGCGCTCGCCCTGGCCAACGCGCCCCTGGACGGGCCCGACCGGCGCTGGCTGGACGGCTGCGCGGGGCCCGGCGGCAAGGCGGCGCTCCTCGGCGCCCTGGCGGCGGAGCGGGGCGCCTTCCTGCTCGCCTCCGAGAAGCAGCCGCACCGGGCCGGGCTCGTGGCCAAGGCCCTGGACGGCAATCCGGGGCCGTACCAGGTGATCGCCGCCGACGGGACCCGCCCGGCGTGGCGGCCCGGCAGCTTCGACCGCGTCCTGGTCGACGTGCCCTGCACCGGCCTCGGCGCCCTGCGCCGCCGTCCCGAGGCGCGCTGGCGCCGCCGCCCGGAGGACCTGGACGGCTTCGCCCCGCTCCAGCGCGGGCTGCTGCGCAGCGCCCTGGAGGCGGTACGGGTGGGCGGCGTCGTCGGCTACGCGACCTGCTCACCGCACCTCGCGGAGACCCGCGCGGTCGTCGCCGACGTCCTCAAGCAGCACCCGGACACCGAGCTCATCGACGCCCGCCCCCTCCTCCCCGACGTCCCCGACCTGGGCGACGGCCCCGACATCCAACTCTGGCCCCACCTCCACGGCACGGACGCGATGTACCTCGCTTTGATCCGCCGCACGGCATAGGCGCCCCGTCAGGGGCGCGGGGAACTGCGCGA
>NZ_WWHX01000237.1 GCF_009862125.1 Streptomyces sp. SID5910 | reverse complement strand
GCCGCGCACTTCCCCGGCGTCAACAACACCACCGTGTGGAGCGACCCGAAGGCCGGCAGCCACATCGACTTCGCCTCCTTCGCGCACTTCGCGCGCACCGCCGAACGGGCCAAGTTCGACTTCCTGTTCCTCGCCGAGGGCCTGCGCCTGCGCGAACAGGGCGGGCAGATCTACGACTTGGACGTCGTCGGCCGCCCCGACACCTTCACGGTCCTCGCCGCGCTCGCCGCCGTCACCGACCGGCTCGGCCTGACCGGCACCATCAACTCCACCTTCAACGAACCGTACGAGGTGGCCCGGCAGTTCGCCTCCCTCGACCACCTCTCCGGCGGCCGCTCCGCCTGGAACGTCGTCACCTCCTGGGACGCGTTCACCGGCGAGAACTTCCGCCGCGGCGGGTTCCTGCCGCAGGAGGAACGCTACTCCCGCGCCCGCGAGTTCCTGGCCACGGCGAACGAACTCTTCGACTCCTGGCGCGGCGACGAGATCACCGCCGACCAGGCCGGCGGCACGTTCCTGAGCGACGCCAAGGCAGGCGCCTTCGTCCATCAGGGGCAGCACTTCGACATCCACGGCCGCTTCGACGTCCCGCGCTCCCCGCAGGGCCGCCCGGTGATCTTCCAGGCCGGGGACTCCGAGGAGGGCCGCGAGTTCGCCGCCGCCGACGCGGACGCCATCTTCAGCCGGTACGCCACCCTGAAGGAGGGGCAGGCCTTCCACCGGGACGTCAAGAGCCGCCTCGCCAAGTACGGCCGCCGCCCCGAGGACCTGCTCATCCTGCCCGCCGCGACCTTCGTGCTCGGCGACACCGACGAGGAGGCCGAGGAGCGGGCCCGCGAGGTCCGCCGGCAGCAGGTCAGCGAGGCCACCGCCCTGAAGCACCTGGAGTTCGTCTGGAACCGGGACCTGTCCGGCTACGACCCGGAGGGCCCGCTGCCCGACATCGACCCGGACGTGACCGGCGAACACATCGCCCGCGGCCGCGCCCAGGTCCGGATGTACCGCGACCCGCTGGCCACCGCCCGCGAGTGGCGCGAACTGGCGGCGGCGAACGACTGGTCCATCCGCGACCTGGTCATCAACACGGGCAACCGCCAGACCTTCGTCGGCACCCCGGCCACCGTCGCCCGCACCATCAACGACTTCGTCCAGGCCGACGCCGCCGACGGCTTCATCCTCGTCCCGCACATCACCCCGACGGGCTTGGACGAGTTCGCGGACAAGGTCGTCCCACTCCTCCAGGAACAGGGCGTCCACCGCACCGACTACAAGGGCACCACCCTCCGAGACCACCTGGGCCTCACCCACCCGGACGCCCTGCACACGGAGGAACGCGCGGCTTCGTAAGTCGCTCGCCGCCACCCTGACCGGGCAACGCTCCACCCCGGTCAGGGCCGACCTTGTCGCGTCGCGCCCAGCGACACGGACCGAGCAGGTTCACTCGTAGGTGTCACTCCCGCGGATTCACCTGACAACCTGTCACCCCGCCACAACACTTCCTTCACGCTGCCAATGTGACGGGAGACCCCATGGCCAGTCCCTACATCAATGCCCCGCTCGTCCCTTCCCGGCCCCGCATGTTCAACTCCGTTCCGGCCAAGGTGATCTGGACACTCGTCCCCGTCGTCACCGTCAGCCTTTGTGCCGCGGTTCCCTTCGTCGTCGCCGCGGTCAAGGGCGTCATCAAGCCCTGGCTGGCAGCCGCCTACGTCGCCGCCGAGATCGCCGTACTGATCGTCGCCACCGTCCTCGACCCGAAGGGCGACGAGACCAGCCCGGTCGCCGGCCTCCTCCTCGTCCTCCTGATCATCACGGCGGCCACGCATACGGCGCTCCTTGACCACGAGAAGATCACCGTCGGGAAGTAGGCTGCGCGGCACACGGGCTGCCCGAAACCGTCGGCCGGCCGCAGGGCATCATGTCCCCCCTCAGCACTACCGCCCTTGGGGGGACATGAACACCCGCACCGCCGCCGCTGCCCTCGTCGCCGCCGCGCTTCTCACGCTCACCGCCTGCTCCGGCAGTGACGACGAGGCGACGCCCGACGCTCGACCCAGTGCCACGGCAAGCAAGCAGACCCCGTCGGAGAATCCGGCCCGCGTCGCCGGTCTTCCGCCCGAGCCGGACGCCGCCGGGCGTGCCGAGCTTCTGCGGGTGCTGGCCGCCGCCAACCCGGACATCGTGAAGTACGAGGACAAGGCCGTCGACGCCGCTCGTAACCAGTGCATGGCGATCAACGGCGGTGCCGAACGGCTCGACTACTTCGCCTCGCAGCGCTTCACCTACAAGGACGTCACGACGACCGAGGCCCAGGGCAAACAGATCAACGAGGCGCTGAAGGGCATCGGCTTCTGCGAGGTCTGACCCGCACCCGTCCATGACCGGGCCCGCCGCCTCCCCCGAAGCAGCGGGCCCGGTGGGCCGGTCACGTCATCTCCCCCGGAGGTGACGTGACCGGCCGGCCCCCGGCGCCGGTCTGTGGGTGGTCGTGGCCGGGGTGCGGTGGAGCCGTGCGGTCACCAGCACATGACCGCCGTCTCGCCCGCACCCCACGAGGAGTACAGGCGCACCCGTACGACATAGCGGCGGCCCTTGACGAGACGGGCCCTGATCGTGGCGTTGCCGGGCGTTCCCCCGTCGTCGTGCCCGGCGAGGAAGCGGGGCTGCCCGCCGCGCTCCTCGAAGACCACGACGACGGCGTCGCTGTCGCCGAACGTGCCGACGGTGTACTCCCGGGTCTCCGGCGGATCGAGCCGGAAGTCGGCCTGCTCGCCCGGTCCGAGGCCGAGCGGCACCGAACGGAACGGCACCAGCGGCCCCGGCCGCCCCGCCGGCGGGTACCAGCGCAGCGCGAACTCCTTGTCGGCGGCGGAGAGCGTGCCGGGCGGGTGCAGGCCCGCGCGGTAGTGCTCCGGCTCCAGTATCAGCCCCGGCGGAAAGGGATACTCCATGATCGACTGCGGGTCCCAGACCGGGCCGTTGACCTCGTCCGTGTCGAGCTTGCGCAGGATGTTGTGGAACGTCCGCTCCCGGCTCCAGTGGTTCGGCGGCCCCGCCAGCTCGGCGTAGACGGCCTCGTCGTCCCAGAGGATGCCCGCGTACGGGCTCTGATGCTCGTGCAGCATGCCCAGCGCGTGCCCGATCTGGTGCAGGGCCGTCGCGCGTTCCCCGGGCGCGGTCAGGTCCCAGCCGAAGTTCATGGTGCGGTCGTTCAGCCCCGCCCGCAGCGCGTCGCGGCCCACCGCCGACCAGGAGCCGTCGCCGGGCCGGAAGCCGATGCGCAGTTCGGCCTCCGACCGGTCGCGGACCTCGGTGAGGACGAGCCCGATCCCGAGGTCCTGCCATTCCTGGAAGCAGTCCCGCACCACGGCCCGCTGCTCCTCCGTGCCGGCCCACGCCCCCCGCCGCGGCCGGCCCGTGCCCCGCAGGGGGACGACCGAGGTGTCGGTGTCGCCGCCGAGGAAGCAGTAGTGCAGCACCGTGCCGTCGACCCACATCCGCTGCCCGCCGGCGAGCGCGGCGTGCCGCTCGGCGGCCAGCCCCGGCGGAAACGCGGGGGCGGACTGCCGCGCGAGCGAGCAGTAGCGTGCGGTCATGGCCCCCAGCCTGCCGTCCGGCCCCGCCCGGGCACCTGAGTCGGGGGCTACTCAAGTCGCCCTGTATCAGGAATGAGTAGGCCGACTCCTGTTTCCGTGACGACTGTGACGACGACGCCTTTGACGACGAAGCCTGTGACGACGACGCCTGTGACGATGTCCGCGCGGGACGCGAAGACGCTGCCGCTGCCCTGGCCGTTCACCGGTCGCGCCGACGAACTGGAGCTGGTGCGGCGGTCCCTGGCCGCCGGACGCGGCGGCATCGTGGTGACCGGACCGGCGGGCCGCGGGAAGACCCGGCTCGTGACGGAGGCCGTCCGCGGCACGGACTGCGCCCGCGCGGCCGGGACGCCCGAGACCCGCGGCATCCCCTTCGCCGCCTTCGCCCACCTGCTGCCCGAGAGCGTCACCCTGCACCGCGCCGTGCACCTCCTGTCCGGCGTGCGTCTGCTGCTGGTCGACGACGCGCATCTGCTCGACGACTCCTCCGCCGCCCTCGTCCACCAGCTCGCCGTGCACGGCCGCACCCGCCTCCTGGTCGTCGCCACCGAGGGCGCCCCCGTGCCGGGCGCGGTGTCCCGGCTGTGGACCGGCGAGCTGCTGCCCCGGCTCACCCTGGAGCCGCTGCCCCGCGACGAGACCGCGGACCTGCTCACGGCGGGCGCGGGCACCGCCCTGGAGCCGCTCACCGTGGACCGGCTGCACCGCCTGTGCCGGGGAGACCTGCGGCTGCTGCGCGAACTGCTCACCGCCGTACGGGAACGCGGACTGCTCACCCCGGTGCCGGGCACGGACGAACGGGCCTGGCGCGGCCCGGTGCCCCTCACCCCGGCCGTGCGCGAACGCGCCGCCCACCTCCTCGACCACGCCCGCCCCGAGGAACGCGAGACACTCGACCGCCTCGCCTTCGCCGAGCCCCTGCCCCTCGACCCGGACACCCTCGACCTGCGGACCCTGGAGCGCCTGGAGGCCGAGGGCCTGGTCCGCGTCGACGACGACGGCCGCGCCCGCCTCGCCCACCCGCTGCACGGCCCCGTACTGCGCGCCGCGGCCGGCCGGCTGCGGGCCCGGCGGCTGGCCCGCACCCCGGACCGGTGCGGCCCCGCTCTGGCGGCAGAGACGGACGCCCTGAACCGGCGGATCGAGCGGGCCGACGTACGGGACATCCCGGCGCCCGTGGGGGAGTGGCTGGTGGCGGAGGGGGCGCCGGTCCCGGCCGGGGACGCGGCCGTCCGCGCCCGGTTCGCCCGGCTGCGCGGCCGGCTGAGGGAGGCGGCGGCGTGGGCCCGCGAAGGCCTGCGGGACGATGCGGGCGACCCGGCGTGCTTGACCGAACTCGCCCTGGCGGCAGCCCAGTCGGGGGAGGTGCCGCCGTCGGGCCCGTACGGCGGCCGGCCGCAGCTCGGAGCCGGTGTGCCGCGCGGGGCGACGCCCTGTCCCGCGCCGGACGGCGGCGTGGCCGCGTGGCTCGCCGCCGGGCGCGGCGACCTCGACGGGGCCGTCCGGGCGGCCGTCGACGGCAACCCCTACGACG
>NZ_WWHX01000236.1 GCF_009862125.1 Streptomyces sp. SID5910 | reverse complement strand
GCCGCTGGGGCGGCACGGGTGGGCGCAGCGGCACCTCGTAGCGCCGAGCCGCGCAAACCCACCCCCAGGCCGCGCTACAGGAACGCCAGATCCACCAGCCAGTAAGAACACGCGGCCACCACCGCAGCCGCAGGCATCGTGATGAACCACCCCAGGATGATGTTCTTCGCGACCCCCCACCGCACCGCGTTGACCCGCTTCGTCGCCCCCACACCCATGATCGCCGACGTGATCACATGCGTCGTCGAGATCGGCGCGTGGAACAGGAACGCCGACCCGAACATGATCGACGCCCCCGTCGTCTCCGCGGCGAACCCCTGCGGCGGATCCAGCTCGATGATCTTCCGCCCCAGCGTCCGCATGATCCGCCAGCCACCCGCGTACGTCCCGAGCGACAGCATCAGCGCGCAGGCGATCTTCACCCACACCGGGATCGGATCGCCGTAGTCCTCGACGTCGGCGATGACCAGCGCCATCACCACGATGCCCATGGTCTTCTGCGCGTCCTGGAGACCGTGTCCCAGCGCCATGCCCGCCGCCGACACCGTCTGCGCGATACGGAAGCCGCGCTTGGCCTTGTGGGGGTTGGACCGCCGGAACATCCACATGATCGCCGTCATGACGAGATAGCCGACGACCAGACCGATCACCGGCGACACGAACATCGGAATGACGACCTTGTCGACGACCCCGTGCCAGTACACGGTCGTACTGCCCGCGAGCGCCGCGCCGACCATGCCGCCGAACAGCGCGTGCGAGGACGACGAGGGCAGGCCGAAGTACCAGGTGATGAGGTTCCACACGATGGCGCCGATGAGCGCCGCGAAGAGGATGCCCATCCCCTTCGACCCCTCGGGCGTCTCGATCAGCCCCTCGCTGACGGTCTTGGCGACCCCGGAGCCGAGAAAGGCACCGGCGAGATTCATCACGGCGGCCATCGCGAGCGCCGCCCGAGGCGTCAGCGCCCGCGTCGACACGGACGTCGCGATCGCGTTCGCCGAGTCGTGGAAACCGTTGGTGTACGTGAAGAAGAGCGCGACCCCGATGGTCACGATCAGAGCGAAGGTGTCCATGAAGGGGTCAGGACTCCTTGACCGCGATGGTCTCCACCGTGTTCGCGACGTGCTCGAACGCGTCGGCAGCCTCTTCGAGCACGTCCACGATCTGCTTCAGCTTGAGCACCTCGATGGCCTCGTACTTGCCGTTGAAGAGGTGCGCGAGCAGCTTGCGGTGGATCTGGTCGGCCTGGTTCTCCAGCCGGTTGACCTCGATCCAGTACTCGGTGAGGTTGTCCATCGTGCGCAGGTTCGGCATGGCCTCGGCGGTCAGCTCGGCGGCCCGCGCCAGCACCTCGATCTGCTGCTCGACGCCCTTGGGCAGCTCCTCGACGTTGTAGAGGACGACCAGGTCGACGGCCTCCTCCATGAAGTCCATGATGTCGTCGAGGGAGGACGCGAGGTTGTAGATGTCCTCGCGGTCGAAGGGCGTGATGAACGAGGAGTTCAGCTGGTGGAAGATCGCGTGCGTGGCGTCGTCACCCGCGTGTTCTGCGGCCCGCATACGCTCTGCGATCTCGGCCCGGGCGGATGCGTCCGCCCCGAGCAGTTCCATCAGGAGCTTGGAGCCCGTGACGATGTTGTCCGCGGATGCGGCGAACATGTCGTAGAAGCTCGTCTCCCTGGGGGTCAGACGAAAGCGCACGTGGGGTCCTCGGGATGCATCGGTTTCGGTCAGGCTGATGCTAGGCGCATCATCCGGCCACGGCTAACGGGCCGTCCCCCAGTGTCGCCCATGAGGCACAGTGATGAGCAGGGGGGCGACCCGGGGCCGCGCTCCGGGCTGCGTCCAGGGCTCCCCTACCCCGTAAAATTCGGTACCATATACCCACCAGGGGTATATGTCCGCAAACTGTCCCACAGGAGGACGCGATGACGACCACCGAGGCCGGCGCAGGCGCGCCCTCCGCCACCGTGGACACGGTGGAGACGGACGGTACGGACGTCGTCACGGACCACGACCGCGGCGTGCACGGCTACCACAAGCAGAAGGACGAGCACCTCAAGCGGCTGCGCCGCATCGAGGGCCAGATCCGCGGCCTCCAGCGCATGGTCGACGAGGACGTCTACTGCATCGACATACTCACCCAGGTCTCCGCCTCGACCAAGGCCCTCCAGTCTTTCGCCCTCCAGCTCCTGGAGGAGCACCTGCGCCACTGCGTCGCCGACGCGGCCGTCAAGGGCGGCGCGGAGATCGACGCGAAGGTGGAGGAGGCGACGAAGGCGATCGGCCGCCTGCTGCGCACCTGAGCCGGCCCCGCCTACTGGTCGGCGCCGGAACCGCGCTCCTCGGCGACCCGCAGCACCTCGTCGATGCTCTCCAGACTGAGCCGCTCCCGGGCGGCCGAGGCCGCGATGATCAGCTCTCCGCAGAGCTCTATCTCGGCGAGTGCCACGTGGTCCTGAACTGCCGTACCGCCGACCGGAGCCACGCGCGTCACCTCGTCTCTGCCGTCACCGGCTTCCTAGAGTAGGGAGCGGCCTACGCACCGCGCATGGCACGGAAGGGCTAGTTCTTGCCGCCCACGCCGGTCCCCGCCCCCTCGGCGATCTTCCCGGCGTAGATGTCGTCCTCCTCGGGCAGCCGTACGCGCACGGCGGCGCCGAAGTCGTAGAGCAGTGTCGTCGAGGCGACGGCCACGGTGCCCTCGCCCTGCCCGTTGGCGAAGCTGAACCGGTGCCGGACCTTGCGGATGCGGCCCGCGTCGTCGAGATAGACGTCGAAGGGCACCTCGACGGTGGCGAAGCCCTCGGCCGCCGCGGCCAGCGCGTTCCGGTTGCCGTCGGAGGCGGCCCGCGCCGCCCGGGCGAGATCGGCGGTCCCCCGGTAGTGCCGTACGGCGGTCCCCGCGACCTCGGTGCGCCCCACGTACGTCGCCGTCCGCGTCCCCCGCAGCACCTCGGCGGCGGCGAACGGATCGGTCGCCCCGCCGGTCACGAGGTTCCCGTCGGACAGCGAGGCGGTCTGGACCCGCACCCACTTGTCGTCGGGCACGCCGGCGCCCCGGTTCTTCATGAACAGGGCGCCGGGCGCCAGCAGCTCGGTGATCGGCCGGTGCCCGCTCGTGCCGGCGGGGTCCTGCGGCAGCCGCACCTTCAGCCTGCCGAGCCGCTCGCGGAAGTCGTACACACCCTCGCCGCGGATGGTCACCCGCGTCCCGCCACTCGCCATCTCCATGGCGGTGCGGGTCCTGGAGCTGCCGGCGGCCACCAGACGGTCCGCGGCGCGGTGCAGTACGCGGACGGGATCGCCGGGCCGGGCGTCCTGCACGGCGGCCCCCTGCCCGGAGCACCCGGCGGCGGCCAGCCCCACGCCGACCACGGCCCCGGCGACGGAGGCCGCGCCCGCCCTCCTGCCCCGCCGCTCCCTCTCCCGCCCGACCATCGCCACCTACCCCAGCCGACACGGCCCGTCCCGGACCCCCTGCCGTCCCGGTTAACGACGGGTGGGCGACGCCGGTAACGTTGTGGCCGTGGCTCAGCAGGACGCTAGCGAAGCTCCCCAGGACATCCCGGAACACCTCACGTCCACGGTCGAACAGGGCGCCTTCTGCATGGCCCGCTGCACCTGCGGCTGGCGAGGCCCAGCCCGCAGAGCCAGAAGCCAGGCCCGCACAGACGCCAACGCCCACCCCACCTCGTAGCCGCGGCGCCCCACCACCCAGCCCCGCTAGCTGCGGGCAGCGTCACCCACCCCCGCCCCGCCATCCCGCCCTAGCTGCGGGCCGCTACGTGGCCGCCCCAGCTGCGGGCAGCAGTGCCGCTGGGGCGGCACGGGT
>NZ_WWHX01000235.1 GCF_009862125.1 Streptomyces sp. SID5910 | reverse complement strand
TCGGCGGTGAGTCCTCGCGCCCGCAGTTCCGCCGCGCACTTCTGTGCCGCGGGCCCGTCCCGGTCGGTCACCAGCACGCCGGCCCCCTCCTCGGCGAGCCGTGCCGCGGTGGCGGCGCCGATGCCGCGCGCGGCGCCGGTGACGAGAATGCCGTGTCCCTCGAAGCGCTTCGTGTCGGTCATGGGGCCGACGGTAGTGCGTGGCCGCCCGCCGGTCAGCGGTACCCGGTGACGTCCGCCGGCTTGTCCGCGTCCTGGACCTCGACGAGGTAGCGCCAGGCGTCGGGGCTGCTGCCGTCCAGGTCGGTGAAGCCGTACTCCCGGGCGAGGCCGCCGCTGGAGAGGGAGTGGCCGTTGAAGCGTGCCACGCCCGGGTCGGCGGCGAGGGCGGCCACGGCGCGGCCGACGTAGCGGGGGGTCTCGGAGATGGCGAAGTGCGGGACGCGGTCGAGTGCGTCGCGCCAGTTCTCCTCCCGTACGCCGAAGTGGTCGAGCATGATCTCCGAGCGCAGCCAGCCCGGTGTCAGCGCGACGGCGGTGGCGCCGCGCGGTCCGAGTTCGTGGCCGAGGGCGAAGGCCATGCGCAGCACCGAGGACTTGGCGAGGTCGTAGAAGAAGGAGACCCGGTAGTTGTCGCGGTTGTAGTCGGCGGTGCCGTCGGTGACCTCGACGACGAGCCCGCCGGGGCTGCGCAGCAGCAGGGGCAGGGCGTGGTGGCTGGTGATCGCGTGGGTCTCGACGGCGAGCCGCAGGAGCCTGAGGCCCTTGTCGAGGTCGTGCTCCCAGACGGGCCTGTCCCACTCGAAGAGGCTCTCGCCGCCCCAGATGTCGTTGACCAGGACGTCGAGGCGGGCCTGTTCGCGGGCGATGCGGTCGACCAGTGCGGCGACCTCGGCCGGTTCGAGGTGGTCGGTGGGGACGGCGATGCCCTTGCCGCCGGCCTCGGTGACCAGGTCGGCGGTGTCCTCGACGGTCTCGGGGCGGTCGTACTCCGAGCGCCGGGCGCGGGTGGTGCGGCCGGTGACGTAGACGGTGGCGCCGGCCGCGCCCAGTTCGACGGCGATGCCGCGTCCGGCGCCGCGGGTCGCTCCGGCGACCAGTGCGACCCTGCCCTCGAGTGACTTTGCCATGTCCGGCTCCCGTTCCCTCTCACCACGTACTCACCACGTGCTCACCACGGACCGCGGGTGAGCGATGTCGTGATCGAGAGTGCCCGGGAAGCCGGACATCTTCTGTCACCTTTTTCCGCGTGTTGCCCAGCTTGGCGCCGAGTGCCGCGCGGTCCGGTGTCAGTGGCCGCGGTCGATCCACTCCTTCAGGTGCGGGGCCTCGGCGCCGATCGTGGTCGGCTCGCCGTGGCCGGTGCGGACCTCCGTCTCGGGCGGCAGCACGAGGAGCCGGTCGCGGATCGAGTCGATGATCGTCGGGAAGTGGGAGTAGGACCGGCCGGTGGCGCCCGGGCCGCCCTGGAAGAGGGTGTCGCCGGTGAAGACGGTGCCGAGGCCCGGGTCGTAGAGGCAGACGGCGCCCGGGGCGTGTCCGGGGGTGTGCAGGACCGTCAGGTCGGCGCCGGCGGCCTCGATGACCTGGCCGTCGGTCAGCCAGGCGTCCGGCTCCCGGTCGGGGTGGGTCTGCTGCCACAGCGGCATGTCGTCGCGGTGCAGCCAGATGGTGGCACCGGTGCGCTCGGCGAGGGCGGGCGCGGCGTTCACGTGGTCGTTATGGGCGTGGGTGCACACGATGGCGGTCAGGCGTCGGTCCCCGACGGCGTCGAGGATGGCGTCGGCGTCGTGGGCGGCGTCGATGACGACGACCTCGTGGTCGTCGCCGACGAGCCAGACGTTGTTGTCGACGTCCCAGGTGCCGCCGTCGAGGCTGAACTGTCCTGAGGTGACGAGGCGTTCGATGCGGGCGGTCATCACAGCACCACCACCGAACGCAGCACGTCGCCGGCGTGCATCCGCTCGAAGGCCTTCTCGACCTCGTCGAGGCGGATGGTCTCGGTGACGAACTTGCCGAGGTCCAGGCGGCCCTGGAGCTGGAGGTCGATGAGCATCGGGAAGTCGCGGGAGGGCAGGCAGTCGCCGTACCAGGACGACTTCAGCGACCCGCCGCGTCCGAAGACGTCGAGGAGCGGCAGTTCGAGCTTCATCTCGGGCGTGGGGACGCCGACGAGGACGACGGTGCCGGCGAGGTCGCGGGCGTAGAAGGCCTGCCGGTACGTCTCCGGGCGGCCGACCGCCTCGATGACGACGTCGGCGCCGAAGCCGCCGGTCAGTTCGCGGACCGCCTCGACGGGGTCGTTCTCGCGGGAGTTGACGGTGTGGGTGGCGCCCATGGAGCGGGCGGTCTCCAGCTTGCGGTCGTCGATGTCGACGGCGATGACCTTCGACGCGCCCGCCAGGTGCGACCCGGCGATGGCCGCGTCGCCGACGCCGCCGCAGCCGATGACGGCGACGGTGTCGCCGCGGCCGACGTTGCCGGTGTTGATGGCGGCGCCGATGCCGGCCATGACTCCGCAGCCGAGCAGTCCGGCCACCTCGGGGGCGACGGCCGGGTCGACCTTGGTGCACTGTCCGGCGGCGACGAGGGTCTTCTCGGCGAAGGCGCCGATGCCGAGCGCCGGGGAGAGTTCCTGGCCGGTGGAGGCGAGGGTCATCTTCTGCTCGGCGTTGTGGGTGTCGAAGCAGTACCAGGGGCGTCCGCGCAGACAGGCCCGGCACTTGCCGCACACGGCACGCCAGTTGAGGATCACGAAGTCGCCGGGGGCCACGTCGGTGACTCCGGCGCCGACCGACTCCACGACGCCCGCGGCCTCGTGGCCGAGCAGGAAGGGGAAGTCGTCGCTGATGCCGCCCTGCTTGTAGTGCAGGTCGGTGTGGCACACGCCGCAGGCCTGGATCTTGACCACGGCCTCGCCCGGTCCGGGATCGGGCACGACGATCGTCTCGATCCGTACTGGCTCGTCCTTGCCCGGTGCGATCACGCCGCGTACTTCCTGCGCCATGGTCCTGACTCCTTCTTCGGCCACTCGTGGTTCTCCACCGACCCTACGCGCAACCGATCGGCGAGGGACCGGTGACGGGGCGGTCCGGGCGGACGGGACCCGCGGGTACGGCGGGTCGCG
>NZ_WWHX01000234.1 GCF_009862125.1 Streptomyces sp. SID5910 | reverse complement strand
CACGAGATCGGCTTCGCCCGCGAGGTCGCCGACCGCGTCGTCTTCATGGACGACGGCCGGATCGTCGAACAGGGCCCGCCCGCCGAGGTGCTCGACGCCCCGCGGCACGAACGCACCCGGGACTTCCTCGCCAAGGTCCTCTGACCCCCCGCCCCTTCCTTCCCCTCCCTCCCAGCGACAAGGACAGCCATGCGCCACCACCTCTCCCTCTCCCGACGCGGTCTGCTCCGCGGCATCACGGCGGCCACCGCCGCGGCCGCCCTCGCCACCGGGCTCGCGGCCTGCGGCGGGGACAGCGACGCCGCCACCACGACCGACGCCGCGGGCACGGTGACGGTGGGCCGGCTGTCCAACGGCGCCGCGAAGGAGACCGCGCTGAAGGTCTCGGAGGTGAAGTCGATCAGCTCCCGCGTCCCCGCGTCGGTCCGCAAGAGCGGCAAGCTCGTCATCGGCGTCGGCGCCCTGCCCGACGGCTTCGCGCCGCTCGCGTACGTCGGCGACGACCAGAAGTCCCTCACCGGCGCCGAACCCGACCTGGCCCGGCTGGTCGCCGCCGTGCTCGGACTGGAGCCCGAACTGAAGAACTCCACCTGGGAGAACATGTTCGTCGGCATCGACAGCGGCCGCACCGACGTCGCCTTCGCCAACATCACCGACACCGAGGAGCGCAAGCGCAAGTACGACTTCGCCTCCTACCGCAAGGACGACGTCGGCTTCGAGGTGACGAAGAAGAGCACCTGGAACTTCGACGGCGACTACCGCAACCTCGCCGGGAAGACCGTCGCCGTCGACAACGGCACCAACCAGGAGAAGATCCTCCTGGAGTGGCAGGCGAAGCTGAAGCAGGAGGGCAAGCAGCTCACCGTCAAGCACTACGCCAGCAAGAGCAGCACCTACCTGGCGCTCACCGGCGGGAAGATCGACGCCTACCTCGCCGCCAACCCGGGCGTCGCCTATCACGTGACCCAGACCGCGAAGTCCCCCAACGCCACGCGCAGCGCGGGCACTTACTCCGGAGCCGGCGCCTCCCTCCAGGGTCTGATCGCGGCCACCACCAAGAAGGACAGCGGGCTCGCCCAGCCGATCGCGGACGCCATCGACCACCTGATCGAGAACGGCCAGTACGGGAAGTGGCTGGCCGCCTGGAACCTCACCAGCGAGGCCGTCGAGTCCTCCGAGGTCAACCCGCCCGGACTCCCGCTCGACAACTCCTGACGGCCCGTCACTACTCGCCCGCGCGCTCTGCCTCGGCCCTCGGAAAGGACCCCGCACCCGTGACCCAGCCGACCGTCCTGCGCGGTGACACGGCCCCGGCCGCCCCCGCCCCGCACCCCCTCGACAACGCCGCCTGGGCCGCCCTGACCGGCCCGCACGCCTCCCTCGCCGAACGCCTCGGCAAGGCGGCCCGCTACCCCTCGGACGTCGCCGTCTTCGCCGCCCTGGAAGACCCCGCCGACCCGGCCGCCTGGGCCGACCTGCACCGCCTCGTCGGCCCCGACACGCCGGTCGCGGTGCCCGGCGCGGCCACGATCCCCGAGGGCTGGCGGACCTCCGGCGGCGTACCCGGCGTCCAGCTCGTCGACACCGCGCTGCACGCCGAACCCGACCCCGAGGCCGTACGGCTCGGGCCCGCCGACGTCCCCGAGATCCTGGACCTGGTCGCCCGCACCCGGCCCGGCCCCTTCCTGCCCCGCACCGTGCTCCTCGGCACCTACCTCGGCATCCGGCACCAGGGCCGACTGATCGCCCTGGCCGGCGAACGCCTCCGGCTGCCGGGCTGGACCGAGATCAGCGCCGTGTGCACCGACCCGGACCACCGCGGCCGGGGCCTCGCCACCCGCCTGGTCCGCGCCGTCGCCGCGGGCATCCGGGAACGCGGCGACACCCCGTTCCTGCACGCCGCCGCGAGCAACACCCGGGCCATCGGGCTGTACGAGTCCCTCGGCTTCACGCTGCGCCGCCACACCGACTTCCGTGAGGTACGTACGCCGGGCGCGGCCGCCGTGCCGGGGGAGTGGTGACCTTCGGCGCGGGCAGGCCGGCGCGGCCCTCATGGCCCGCGAGGCCCGCGCGGCCCGTCCGGCGGGTGGAGACGAGGCCGGCACATGCTCCGGCCTCCGCCTCCGCCCGCCACCGCTCCCGGCCGCACGGCGACCCGCGGCGCGCGGCCGGCGCGTTCCGTCACCCCTGATCCGCCGCGCACCCCGCCCCTCCGGCGGGGCCCGCGTCTCCCTTCGGACGACCAGGAAGGCACACCCGTGTCCACCACTCCTCCCGCACCCCTGCACCTCGCCGTGGCCCTGGACGGCACCGGCTGGCACCCCGCCTCCTGGCGCGAGCCGGTCGCCCGCCCCACGGAACTGTTCACCGCCGCCTACTGGGCCGACCTCGTCGCCGAGGCCGAGCACGGCCTGCTCGACTTCGTGACCATCGAGGACGGCCTCGCCCCGCAGTCCTCGCACCTCCTCGGCCCGGACGAGCGCACCGACCAGGTCCGCGGCCGTCTCGACGCCGTCCTGATCGCGTCCCGCGTGGCGCCGCTGACCCGGAACATCGGGCTGGTGCCGACCGTGATCGCCACCCACACCGAGCCGTTCCACATCTCCAAGGCGATCGCCACGCTCGACTACGTCAGCACCGGCCGCGCCGGTCTGCGCGTGAAGATCTCCGCCCGCCCCGACGAGGCCGCCCACTTCGGCCGCCGGACCGCGCCGCGCATCGACGGCTACGAGAGCCCGGCCGCGCGCGAGCTGGTGACCGAGCTGTTCGACGAGGCCGCCGACCACGTCGAGGTGGTCCGGCGGCTGTGGGACAGCTGGGAGGACGACGCGGAGATCCGGGACGTGGCCACCGGCCGGTTCATCGACCGGGACAAGCTCCACTACATCGACTTCCGGGGCCCGCGGTTCAGCGTCAAGGGGCCCTCCATCACCCCCCGGCCCCCGCAGGGCCAGCCCCTGGTCACCGCTCTCGCCCACTGGACCGTGCCGTACCGGCTGGTCGCCCGGCAGGCCGACGTCGGCTACGTCACCCCGCACGACGCCGGCCAGGCACGGGAGATCGTCGCCGAGATCCGCGCCGAACAGGCGGCGGCCGGCCGTGCCACCGATCCGCTGCACGTCTTCGCCGACCTGGTGGTCTTCCTGGACGACGACCCGGCGGAGGCCCGCGCCCGCAAGGAGCGCCTGGACGAGCTCGCCGGTGAGCCGTACACGAGCGACGCCCGCGTCTTCACCGGTACGCCCGTCCAACTCGCCGACCTGCTGGAGGAGTTCGCGGCGACGGGACTGACCGGTTTCCGCCTGCGCCCCGCGGTCCTCGGTCACGACCTGCCGGCGATCACCCGCGGCCTGGTCCCCGAACTGCGGCGCCGGGGCCTCTTCCGCACCGCCTACGAGGCGGACACCCTGCGCGGACTGCTGGGACTCACCCGCCCCGCCAACCGCTACGCCACCACCGCCTGAGCCAGGAGGACACGACCCCCATGACCAAGCCCCTGAAGCAGATCCACCTGGCCGCGCACTTCCCCGGCGTCAACAACACCACCGT
>NZ_WWHX01000233.1 GCF_009862125.1 Streptomyces sp. SID5910 | reverse complement strand
AGACGGGCCAGTTCACGGGCCAGCTCGGTGAGTTGCGCGCGCCCCGGCCGGCCGGTGAACGCGGCGATGTGCAGGAGCGTGCCACCGCCGCGCAGGGTGAGCAGCTCGCTGTCCAGCAGCCCCGGCACGATGCGGCGCACGGCGTCGGCCGCCGCCGGCTCGGCCAGCAGCCGCGCGAGCGGGGTACGCAGGTTCAGCGCGCCCTCGGGGAACTCGTCGGCACGGGCGGCCGGTTCACGCGCGGCGTCGGCCCGCTCGCGCTGCGCGGCCACGAGCAGGTGCCCCTGGTCCACGAAGTCGGGGTCGTGCGGGAGGCTGAGGCGTTCGTACTGGTCGCGCGGGGCGTCGTTGGCCCGCAACTGCTCGACCAGCAGCCGGATCATGCGCAGTTCGACGGCGTCGTCCACGATCGGCCGCTCCTGCCGCGGGTCGGTCGCGAGGTCGAAGAGCAGCGTGCCGAACCGCTGCGGACCGAGCAGCGCCGGCGCGGGCGCGGGGACCCGGACGGTCCGCACGCCCTTGGTGAAGGAGAAGGGTTCCGCGAGCGAGATGTCCGCGAGCTCGCCCGGGGTGAAGCGGCCGCGGATGCGGGTGGGCATCAGGGTGTGCTCGTTCAGGGGCAGGTTGGTGTCGTCGTGGCAGGCCCGCATGTAGACGTGGCGGCCGTCGGTGATGTTGACGTGGCCGCCGAACATGCCGAACAGGGCGGAGGTGCGCGCGGGCCCGGCATCCTTCGCCGCGCCCGCCTCGCCCAGGGGCCGGCCCTGCATGTCGGGCGTGCGGTCGACGCCGAAGTACTCCAGCAGGGTCGGCGCGAGGTCGATGGTCTGGACGAGGGCGGCGTCACGGGTGCCGGCGCGGTCCGGGCGGCGCGGGTCGTGCACGAAGAGCGGGGTGTGCACCAGCTCCTCGTACCAGGGCTGGACCACCTTGGCCCACCAGCCCTTCTCCCCGAGCAGGAAGCCGTGGTCGGTGCACACGATCAGCAGGGTGTCCTCCCACAGGCCGTGGGTGTCCATGGCGTCCAGGACCCGGCCGAGCGAGTGGTCGCACATGGACAGCAGCGCCGCGTACTCGTAGCGGGCGTGCTCGACCTGCTCCGGCGTCTCGGTGACCCGGTTGTAGTCGGGCCAGTCGAAGTGCGGGCCGTCGTAGTCGTGGGCGTAGAGGTCCTTGTAGTGGGCCTGCGTGAAGAACGGCTCGTGCGGGTCGAACGTCTCGATCTGGAGGAACCAGTCGTCCTCCGCGTGGTTGACCCGCAGGAACTCCAGCCCCGCGTCGAAGGTGAGGGTCTGCGGCTGCTTGGCCTCGGTGTCGAGGTACTGCCGGTTGACCCAGTCCTGGCGCCACAACTCGCCCCGCCCCGCGCGCAGGTCCTCGGGCGGGCGCGGGTCGGCGACGTGGCCCTTCCACGCGTCGCCCTCCTGCCCGCGGAAGAACTCCCAGGTGCTGTAGCGGCCGTGGTAGGTGGCGCCGCCGTCCTCCCAGTAGTGCTGGTGGTCGCTGACCAGGTGGGTGTGCACCCCGTGCTGCTTCAGCAGCTCCGGCATGGAGTCGTCGAAGGGTTCGAGCGGGCCCCAGCCGCGGTGCAGGAAGTTGTGGCGTCCGGTGTGCAGTTCGCGGCGGGCGGGCATGCAGGGCATCGAGCCGGCGTAGCAGGTGTCGTAGGTGACGGTGCGGGCGGCGAGGCGGGCGAAGTTCGGGGCGTGGACCCACTCGGGTCCGCCGTAGGGCGGCAGCATGTGCCGGTTGAGGCTGTCGAACATCACCATGACGGCCTTCACGGGGCGGTACGTCCTTCCGGTGCGGCCGGCTCCGTGTCGCGGGCGCAGCGGAAGCCGCCGTGGCCCGTGGAGGAGTCGGGGGTGTTGTGGGAGCGGGCGGCGACCCGGTAGCGGTTGCAGTAGGAGGCGTGGCAGAGGTAGGAGCCGCCACGGATGACCCGTTCGTCGCGGCCGTGGGCATCGAGGGTCCACTCCCACACGTTGCCGGAGGTGTTGTACAGGCCGAACCCGTTGGGCTCGTACGCGGTGACGGGCTTGGTGCCGGTGCGGCCGCCGGGCCGGTCGGAGCGGTGCGGGAAGTGCCCTTGCCAGGTGTTGCACATTTCCCGCCCACCCGGCGTGAAGTCGTTCCCCCACGGATAGCGGGCGCCCTCCAGGCCACCGCGCGCGGCGTACTCCCACTCGTCCTCGGTGGGCAGCCGCAGCCCCGCCCAGGCGCAGTACGCCAGGGCGTCGTGGTGGGAGACGTGCACCACCGGGTGGTCGGCGCGGCCGTCGAGGTCGGAGCCGGGGCCCTCGGGGGCGTGCCAGGACGCTCCGGTGACGCCGAGCCACCACGGCGCCCCCGGCACCCGGCCGAGGACGTGGCGTTCGGCGGCGGGGTGCAGCAGGAGGTGGAAGACGTACGACGAGCCGAAGCGTTCGGCGTCGGTGCGGTGGCCGGTGGCCTCGACGAACGCCGCGTACTGGGCGTTGGTCACGGCGGTGGCGTCGATGGCGAACGGGGCGACGCTCACCTCGCGAACGGGCCCCTCGCGGTCGGCGTGGTAGCCCTCGTCGAAGGCGTCACCGCGCAGGAAGGTGCCGCCGGGCAGCTCCACCATGGCGGGATGGGCGGGCCGGCGCGCCCGCGGCAGGGGGAGCAGCCCGGTGGACGCTCCCGATCCGCCGCCGCAGGTGCGCCCGGGGGAGCAGCAGGCGCTCATGCCGGCACCTGCGTGGAGCGGGGCTCGCGGCGGCGGGCCGGCGGGACCGGGTCGGGAGCGGCGGCGAGCAGCGCCCGGGTGTAGGGGTCGGCCGGGTTCTCGCACACCTCGTCGGCGCTGCCGGTCTCCACGATCCGCCCCTGGTGCATGACGGCGATACGGTGGCTGACCTGCCGCACCACGGCGAGGTCGTGGGCGATGAAGACGAGGGAGAGCTCGAGGTTGCGCTGGAGGTCGGTGAGCAGCCCCACGATCTGGGCCTGCACGGAGACGTCCAGCGCGGAGACCGGCTCGTCGCAGATGAGGACGGACGGCTCGGGGGCGATGGCGCGCGCGATGCCGATGCGCTGACGCTGGCCGCCGGAGAACGAGCGCGGGCGGCGGTCGGCCGCGGACGGGTCGAGCCCGACGAGCAGCAGCAACTCCTCGACTCGCCGCGCCCGCAGGCGCCGGTCGCCGATGCCGAAGGCACGCAGCGGCTCCGCGATGATCTCGCCCGCGGTCATCCGGGGGTTGAGGGAGGCGTACGGGTCCTGGAACACCATCTGGATGCGGCGCCGTACGGTGTGCAGGTCGCGGCGGGAGGGCCGGGTGATGTCCACGCCGTCCAGCCGCAGCGAGCCCGCGTCGCTCGGGTGCGCGTGGGCGAGCACGCGAGCGAGGGTGGACTTGCCGGAGCCCGACTCGCCGACGATGCCGAGGGTCTCGCCCGCGGCCAGGGTCAGCGACACGTCGTCCAGCGCGGTCAGCGAGCGGCCGCGCAGTCCGCGGCCCCGGTACGTCTTGCGCAGTCCCTCGGCCTCCAGGACCACGGCGCCGGGGCGGGGCCGGTCGATCCGGGCGGGCGGGGACGCGGCGGGCAGTGGCGCGGACCGTGCCGTCGCGGGCGGGCAGGCCGCCCGTACCGTCACCTCGTCCGGGCCGGCCTGCGTCGTGACGGCGACCAGCGGCGGGGTGGCGGTGCGGCAGCGGTCCTCGGTGAGGGTGCACCGGTCGGCGAAGGCGCAGCCGTCCGTGAGGACCGACAGGTCGGGCGGGGCGCCGGGGATGCCGGTCAGCCGGGTGCCGGACGGCGAGGACAGCCGGGGCACGGCGGCGAGCAGGCCGGCGGTGTAGGGGTGCCGCGGGCGGGTGAGGACCTCGGCGGTCGGGCCGTCCTCGACGACGGTGCCGCCGTACATCACCAGGACCCGTTCGCAGGCGCGGGCCACGACGCCCATGTTGTGGGTGATGAGCACCAGGGCGGTGCCCGTACGGCGGTTGAGGTCGCCGAGCAGCGTGAGGATCTGGTCCTGGACGGTGGCGTCCAGGGCGGTGGTGGGCTCGTCGGCGACCAGGACGTCCGGTTCGCCGGCCAGGGCCATGGCGATCAGGATGCGCTGGCGCTGGCCGCCGGAGAAGCGGTGCGGATGGTCGTCCAGACGGCGCTCGGCGTTGGGGATGCCGACCAGGTCCAGCAGCTCGACGGCCCGGGCCCGGCGGGCCGCCTTGTCCCGGCCGCCGTGGGCGCGCAGCACCTCGTCGAGGTGGGCGCCCGCGGTGAGGACCGGGTTGAGGGCCGTCATCGGGTCCTGGAAGATCATGCCGATGCGGGCGCCGCGGACCTGCCGCAGCTCGTCCTCGCCGGCGGCCGCGAGGTCCTGCCCGTCCAGCAGGACGGAGCCGCGGGCGACGCGTCCGGTGCCGGGCAGCATCCGGAGCAGGGCGAGTGCGGTGGTGGACTTGCCGGAGCCGGACTCCCCGACGACGGCCAGGGTCTCGCCCCGGTCCAGGGTGAAGGAAACGTCCCGTACGGCACGGGTGAGGGTGCCGTCGGGGGCGGTGAACTCGACGTCCAGGCCGCGTACGTCCAGCAGCGCGGGGGCGGTCATCGGCGTATCTCCCGGTTCAGTGCCTCGGCGATCAGCGACAGGCCGAGGACCAGCGCGGTCACGGTGATCAGGGGGCCGGCGGCGAAGTGCGGCGCGTCGGCGAGGTAGGGCATCGACTGGCTCAGTACGGCGCCCAGGGTGGGCTGCGGGGGACGGACACCGACGCCGAGGAAGCTCATCGCGCCCTCGATGAACACCGCGACGGTCAGGGAGACGGCGATCTGCACGACGAGCGGGTCCACGGCGTTGGGCAGGATGTGCCGGGTCAGGACGCGGGTCCGGGAGGAGCCGCCGACCCGGGCGGCGGTGGCGTACTCGCGTTCCCGCTCGACCAGGATGCCGGTGCGCAGGAGCCGCCCGAAGGCGGGGATCTCGGCGAGGGCGATGACCAGCACGACGGGCAGCCGGCCGGGGCCGAGGATGGCGGTGACGGCCAGGGCGAGGATCAGTCCGGGGAAGGCGAGGACCAGGTCGAAGGCCCGCTGGACGGCGGTGTCCACGGCTGGGTGGACCGCGGCGAGCAGCGCGAACAGGCAGCCGAGCAGCGCCCCGAGGGGCACCGCCAGGGCGATGATGCCGAGGTCGGCGCGGATGCCGTAGAGCAGTCGGGCGAGCAGGTCGCGGCCGAGGTCGTCGGTACCCAGGAGGTGACCCGGGGTGCCGGGGCCCGCCAGGGACAGGTCGGACTGGTCGGTGGGGCTGTGCCCGGCGAGCAGCGGGGCGAGGAGCCCGGCGAGCACGACCAGCAGGACGAGGGCGAGGCCGACGCGGCCCCTGACGGAGGCGAGAGCGGCCCGGTAGGGGTGGCGGGTCCTGCGGGCGGGTTTCCCGGGGGCCGGGAGGGTGATGGCGGTCATGGTGTCACTCCCACCTGATCCGGGGGTCGAGCCAGGCATGGACGAGATCGGTGATCAACTGGACGAGGACGAAGACGGTCACCAGGAGCAGCAGCAGGTCCTGGACGACCGGGTAGTCCCGGCGGGTGAGGCCCTGCTCGGCGAGCTGGCCGAGACCGGGCCAGGCGAAGATGGCCTCGACGAGCACGGCACCGCCCAGCAGATGGCCGGTCTGCATGCCGAGCAGGGTGACGACGGGCGGCAGCGCGTTGGGCAGGGCGTGGCGCCACAGCAGCCGGCGCGGGGGCACGCCCGCCGCGGTGGCCGTGCGCACGTAGTCCTCGGCGAGGGCGCGTTCGATGCCGTCCTTCAGATAGCGGCCGAGGATCGCGGCGCTGGGCAGCGCCAGGCACAGCGCGGGCAGCAGCAGATACTGCACACCCAGGTCGGGAGCGGTCAGGAGGGAGACGCGGCCGCCGGACGGCAGCACCTTCAGGACCACCGCGAACAGCAGCACCAGCAGGACGCCGGTGACGAACGGCGGCACGGCCAGCGCCCCGGTCGTCAGGACTCGGACCGTCGCGCGCACCCAGCCGCGGCGCGCGGTGGCACCGAGCACCCCGAAGGCGGTGCCGAGGACGACGACGAACAGCAGGGCGCCCAGGGTGAGTTCGACCGTCGCGCCGAGCCCGTCGCCGATGAGGTCGGCGGTCTGGCCGCCGATGGCGTACGAGGGGCCGAGGTCGCCGGTGAAGAGGCCGCCGATCCAGTGGACGTACTGGAGGGGCAGGGGGTCGTTCAGGCCGAGGCCGTCCCGGATGGCGGCGACGGTCTCGGGACCGGCGTCAGGCCCGGCGAGGGAGGTGGCGGGGTCGCCCGGCACCAGGCGGAGGATCGCGAAGATCACGACGGAGGCGACGAGGAGGACGAGGAGGGCGGACGGGAGCCGCCGCAGCAGGTGGACGCCCATGCTCAGGCCGCCAGGTAGGCGTCGTCGAGGTTGAGGTAGGCGAACTTGTTCAGCGTGACGCCGTGCAGGTCCTTCGCCGCGACCTGGACGTTCCCGCGGATGACGAGGTCGATGATGAACGCCTCGTCGAGGAGGATGTCGGATATCCGGCCGTGCAGCGCGTTCGCCGCGGCGCCGGTCGCGGGACTCGTCCACGCCTCGCGGACGACCTGCGTGTACGTCGCCGACCGGTACTTCGAGGTGTTCTTGGCCTCGTTGAACGGATAGGCGCTGACCGCGAGGGTCGACGGCTGGACCTGGGCGAACCCGTGGCTCATCGTCCACAGGGCCGGCATCTTCTGGGAGATGAGGTTCTTCTGCGCGGTGGCCGGGTCGGTGGGCTGGAGGGTCACATGGACGCCCACCTGCTTCAGGTCGTACTGGAGGGACTCGGCGACGGCGGTGTCCCCGGGCAGCCCGAGGTGCAGCAGGGGAAGGTCGAGGCGGGTGTGTCCGGCGGACTTCAGCAGTTCGCGCGCCTTCGCGGGGTCGTGCGCGTAGTGGGTGCGGCCGGCCTCGGTGAAGGCGGGCGACGACTTCGGCCAGGGTGCCGCCGAGGCGAGGCCGTAGCCGCCGAGGGTCTGCTTCAGGATGCGGTCGCGGTCGACGGCGTGGGCGAGGGCCTGCCGGACGGTGCGGTCGTTCAGCGGGGCGACCGTCGTGTTGACGCCGAGGTACTGGGCGCCGGCGCCCGTGTCGTATTCGGTGACGGTGAGACCGGCGTTGCTCTTGACGGCGGCGAGGTTCCTGCCGGGCACCTGGAACGTGAGCTGCGACTGGCCCGTGCGCAGGGAGGAGACGAGGGCGTCGGCCTGCGGGATCACGCGGAACTCGACGGCGTCGAGGTAGGGGCGGCCCTGCTGCCAGTAGGCGTCGTTGCGGGTGAAGCTCAGCCCGGAGCCCGGGCTCCACTTGGTCAGCCGGAACGGTCCGGTGCCGTTGAGCTTCGTCCCCTTCAGCGCCTCCTCGACGGAGTTCCGATCGGTGATGATCATGAACTCGAAGAGGTCGAAGAGGTTGTTGACGCGGTGGGCGAGCTTGAGCACCAGCTTGTGGTCGCCCTGCTTCTCGAAGCCGGTGATGACCCCCGCCGTCGCCCTCAACTGGGCTGCCCTGGCCGGGTTCTGGAGGTTCTTCACGGCGAAGATCACGTCGTCGGCGGTGAACGGCCGGCCGTCGTGGAAGGTCACACCGGAGCGCAGTTCGAGAGTGATGCTGCGGCCGTCCTTCGCGTACTGCCAGGAGGTCGCCAGCTCGGGCTGCGGTGTCAGCTCGTCGTCGTAGCGGGTCAGCGTGTTGTAGACGAGGCGGTGCTGGAAGGACTGGCTGCTCTGGGCGAACAGGAGGCTGGGGGTGAAGTCGCTGTTGATGGCGACACTCACCGTGCCGCCGCGCCTCGGCTTCGCGGCGGCCCCCTTCTCGGCGGACTCAGACTCGGAGACGGCCGAGCGGCAGCCCGCCAGTCCCAGCCCGAGGAGCAGGGTGCCACCGCCGGCGGCGCGCAGCGCGGTCCGCCGGGAGGGTGTGGCGGCAAGGGAAGGGTACGACTCGGTCATCGGATGCCTGCCTGTGACGATTCGAAGGACGATGAGGTGACGTCGGGACACGGCGAACGGCGCCGCGCGCTCGACGTCGCGGATCATTACTTCCGCTGCGAGCGGAATGCATGGCTGCGAGGTCGTGCGAACGGCTCACGGTTCGGCACGGAAGTGCGCGCGTCGGCGCTGCCGGCGGGGATCGGCGTCTACGGACGATCCGCGATGCTCAGCGCGTTCGGGCGCGTGTCAGGAGAGAGGGTGCGTGGGCGAGCCGGAGGCGTCGGCGGGAAGACGCGGTGCGCTCGCGGGCGTGGTGATCAGACGCGGACGGCACAGACCGCGCTGGCCTGCCGACACAGGTCGACGTGCCTGCGGGAGACGAGGCGCTTGTCTGGATTCACGCCAGCAATATGACAGTGACCTCGTCCGGCGGTCAACGACGCTGTCCGTCCAGTGAGACGACCTCAGTCGTTCCGCTTCGTCTCCGCCCTCTCCTCCATCGTCCGCAGTGGCGCCCTGAACAGGGGGTTCAGCAGTACGGTGCCGGA
>NZ_WWHX01000232.1 GCF_009862125.1 Streptomyces sp. SID5910 | reverse complement strand
AGCCGCTCCAGCAGGAGCATGCCCACGCCCTCGCCCCAGCCCGTGCCGTCCGCCCCGGCCGCGAAGGGCTTGCACCGGCCGTCGGGAGCGAGGCCGCGCTGGCGGCTGAACTCGACGAAGGTGCCGGGGGTCGACATGACGGTGACACCGCCCGCCAGCGCGAGCGTGCACTCGCGTCGGCGGAGGGCCTGGCCGGCCCAGTGCAGGGCCACCAGGGACGACGAGCAGGCGGTGTCGATGGTGACCGCCGGGCCTTCGAGGCCGAGGGTGTAGGCCACCCGGCCGGAAGCGATGCTGCCCGCCGTGCCGTTGCCCAGATAGCCCTCGACGCCCGCGGGAAGGGACTCCAGGCCGGTGCCGTAGTCGTGGTACATGACCCCGGTGAAGACACCGGTGCGGGAGCCGCGTACCGAGGCCGGGTCGATGCCGGCCCGTTCGAAGGTCTCCCAGCTGGTCTCAAGGAGCAGCCGCTGCTGCGGGTCCGTGGCCAGCGCCTCGCGCGGCGAGATACCGAAGAACGCCGGGTCGAAGTCGCCGGCCGCGTGCAGGAAGCCGCCTTCACGCGCGTAGCTCTTGCCCACGGCGTTCGGGTCGGGGTCGTACAGCCCCGTCACGTCCCAGCCGCGGTCCTCGGGGAATCCGGAGATGGCGTCGGTGCCGTCGGACACCAGCCGCCACAGCTCCTCCGGGGAGCGTACGCCGCCCGGGTAGCGGCAGCTCATCGCCACGATGGCGATCGGCTCGTGATCCGCGGTCTCCGCCTCCTGGAGACGTTGCCGTGTCTGGTGCAGTTCGGCAATGACTCGCTTGAGGTAATCCCTGAGCTTGTCTTCGTTACTCATCGCGCGTTTCCCATCAGAGGCGGAGCGGAGGCATTCGACGGAAAGGGAGCCGACCGTGTGGGTCGTGTGTTTCCGAGGGTCGGTTCAGATGAGTCCGAGATCCTCTTCCACCATCTTGAAGAGGTCGCCGTCCGTCGCCGATTCGAGTTTGTCGGCGAGAACGGCGCTTTCCGCGCCTTCCTGCCTGTCGCCGTATTTCGCAAGGAGATCCCGTAGCCGTGAGATGACGTCGGTGTGGCCGATCTCCTCCAGGGTCATGGCCGACAGTCCGGCCTCGATGCGGTCGAGGCCCACGGACAGAGGGACGTCGCCGCCGTCGTCGGTGGTTGCGTCCTCAGGGGCCAGTTCCTGGTGGATGAATCCGGCCAGGGCCGACGGTGTCGGGTAGTCGAACACGAGGGTGGCGGGCAGCCGCAGCCCCGTGACCGCGTTGAGCCGGTTGCGCAGTTCCACCGCGGTGAGCGAGTCGAAGCCGAAGTCCTTGAAGGCGCGTGCCGGTTCCACGGTTTCCGTGGCCCCGTGCCCGAGGACGGACGCGACGTTCCGCCGCACGGTGTCCAGCACCATGCGTTCGCCTTCCGCCGTCTGCACACCGGCCAGCCGTTCCCGCAGGCCGCCCGGTGCCGTCGTCCCGGTGGCCCCCGTCCGCTGCCGGGGCAGCCGGACCAGTTCCCGCAGCACGTGCGGTACGTCGTCTCCGCCGTCCCGCACGGAAGCCCGGACCGCTGCCGTGTCCAGCCGCATCGGCGCAAGCACCGGTGTCCGGCCGGCGCAGCAGGCGTCGAACAGCGCGAGTCCGTCGGCCGTCGGCAGTCCGCCGAGCCCGATGCCGGCCATGCGTCGCTGATCGGCCTCGCCCAGGCTTCCGGTCAGGCCGCTGCGCTGTTCCCACAGGCCCCAGGCCAGCGACAGGGCGGGCAGGCCCTGGGCGTGGCGCCTGGTCGCGAGGGCGTCGAGGTAGGCGTTCGCGGCGGCGTAGTTGCCCTGTCCGGCGCCGCCGAACGTGCCGGCCGCCGAGGAGAAGAGCACGAACGCCGAGAGGTCGGCATCGGCTGTCAGTTCGTGCAGCACGGTGGCTGCTTCCGCCTTCGGCCGGAGCACCGCGTCGATACGTTCCGGCGTCAGCGACGCGACGACTCCGTCGTCCAGCACGGCGGCGGCGTGCACGACGCCCTTCAGCGGATGTGCGGCGGGGATGTCCGCCAGCACCGCACGGAGGGCGTCGCGGTCGGCCGCGTCGCAGGCGGCCCAGGTCACCGAGGCTCCCGCCGCGCTCAGGTCGGCCGTCAGCTCCGCCGCCCCGCTCGCGTCGGCGCCCCTGCGGCTGAGCAGCAGCAGATGGCGTATGCCGTGCTCGGTCACCAGGTGCCGGGCCACCAGACCGGCGAGTGTGCCGCTCGCTCCGGTGATCAGCACCGTGCCCTCGGGGTCCCAGGTCGCCACGGCATGCGGCGTGCCTCCGTGCTCGGCGGCGGAGGGCCCGTCCTGTTCGGCCTCGGGGGTCGGGGCGTCCGTCGTGGCACGTACCAGCCTGGGCACGAGGAACCCGCCGCCGCGTACGGCCAGTTGCGGCTCGCCCGAGGTGAGGGCGGGGGCGAGGGACGCAGCGGACGCGGCCTGGGCGAAGTCATCGACGTCGAGGAGCAGCAGTCGATCGGGGTGCTCCGCCTGTGCCGAACGCACCAGGCCCCATACGGCGGCTCCCGCCGCGTCGGGTACGCCCTGGTCGGCGGGGCTCGCGGCGAGCGACGCGGTGGTCACCGCGCCTCGGGTGACGATCACCAGCCGCAGGTCGGCGAGTTGGTCGTCCGCCAGCCAGTCCTGGACTCGCTCCAGCGCTTCGACCACCGTCGACCGCAGGGCGGCAGTGCCGGTCCCCGCGTCCGAGTCCGTCGCCGAGGGCGTGTCGTCGCCCGGTACGGAGAGGAACACCCATTCCGGGAGGGTTGCGCCGTCGTCGTTGTGACGCAGGCCCAGGCTCTTCAGGTCCGGGTGCCTCACCACATCCCAGCCACCCGTCTGGAGACCGGCGGCCAGAGTGTCGCTCCCCGCGCCGACAACGGCACACCGGGGAGCGGAGGGTCCCGCGGTCGCCGGGAGTTGCAGGCTGCGCCAGTCGAGCCGGAACAGCGACTCGCGCAGAGCGCCGCGGGCGGCGTCGATCTGCTCGGCGGTGACCGAGCGCGTGACCAGTTCGTCCACCTGGACCACGGGCCGGCCGGACTCGTCCGCCATGGTCACCGACACACCGTCGGTCCCGGCGGACGCGATCCGCACGCGGCCCCTGCTCGCGCCGTTGGCGTGCAGGGAGACGCCGTTCCAGACGAACGGCAGCGGAATCCGGTTCTGGCCGCCTTCGTCGCCCTGGTCGGTCAGCCCGCCCGGCCCGGCCATGTGCAGGGCCGCGTCCAGCAGCGCGGGATGGATGCCGTAGCGCCTGGTCTGGTCCGCGTGCTCCTCCGGCAGCTCGATGTCGGCGAAGACCTCGTCGCCCCGCCGCCAGGCCGCCCGCACTCCCTGGAACACGCGCCCGTACGTCAGCCCGCCCAGCGCGAACCGTTCGTACAGGCCCTCGACATCCAGTGCCTCGGCCCCGGCCGGTGGCCATACGCCCGGCTCGTCCGACACGGGCCTGGCCGTTTCCGTCGGGCTCGGGGTCAGTACGGCGCCGGCGTGACGCGTCCACGGCTGGTCCGGGTCACCGGACTCCAGACGCGCGTACACGTTGACCGGGCGCCGGCCGCTGTCGTCGGCGCCACCGACGACGACCTGGATCTGCACCGCACCGCTCTCCGGGAGCACCAGAGGGGCCTCCAGGACCAGGTCGTCCAACCGCGTGCAGCCGACGCGGCCACCGGCGTGGAGGGCGAGTTCGACGAAGGCGGTGCCCGGCAGCAGGACGGCCCCCAGCACCGCGTGGTCCGCCAGCCAGGCGTGGGACGCCAGCGACAGACGGCC
>NZ_WWHX01000231.1 GCF_009862125.1 Streptomyces sp. SID5910 | reverse complement strand
GGCTACCTGCTCCAGATCTTCACCAAGCCGGTCCAGGACAAGCCGACCGTCTTCTTCGAGATGATCGAACGCCACGGCTCGATGGGCTTCGGCAAGGGCAACTTCAAGGCCCTGTTCGAGGCGATCGAGCGCGAGCAGGAGAAGCGCGGCAACCTCTGACACCAGCTCTGCAAAGGCGGATCTCAGTCGGGCGGGCCCTCCACCGAGGGCTCGCCCAGCTCCGCCAGCGCCCGCCGCGCCTCGGGCGCCCCCAGCGGTGAGAAGTACGGGTTGATCATCAGCGCCTCCCGCAGATGGCGTCGCGCGGGCCCGTGCCGCTCCAGCGCCCGCTCGATCATCCCCCGGTGGAACAGGTGCGGGGCGCTGCGCACCCCGCCGTGCTCGACGTCCGTCGCGATCGCCGCGAACCGCAGCGCCTCCTCGTGGTCGCCGGTCCGGTACAGCGCCCAGCCCAGCGCGTCGGCCACCGCGATCCCCGGCTGCCGCGCCCATTCGGCCTCCAGCCGCTCCACCGCCGCCGCCGCGTCCCCGTGGTCCGCCTCGAACCGGCCCATCACCAGGTCCTCGTCCGCCCCGGCCTCCTCGGCGCCCCGCACCCGCTCCCGCAGCAGGTCGTACTCCACCCGCGCCGCCTGCCCGAGGCCCAGCGACTCGTACAGCTCGCCCAGCTCCAGCGCGTACCGCGGGCACGGCCGCTTGGCCAGCGCCGCCCGGTAGGCGTTCAGCGCCTCCGTCGTCCGCCCCAGCGCCGCCAGCGCCGCGCCCTCCCCGGCCTGCGCGGCCCGCTCGTCGGGGTCGGTGCGCAGCGCCTCCCGGAAGTAGCGCAGGGCCGCCTCCCGGTCCCCGCGCTCGAACGCCAGCCGCCCGGCCTGCTCCAGATACGCCGCCCGCTCGGCCGGCGCCCCGGCGGCGGCCGCCGCGTCGGAGAGCTGCGCCGCCGCGTCCTCCCCCCAGCCCCGGTCCCGGTAGACGGTGGCGGCCCGCGCCCGCACCGCCGGCAGACCCGGGCGCAGCTTCCGCATCCGGTCCAGGGCCCGCCCCACGGCCTCGTGGTCGCCCAGCCCGGTGTACGCGTCGATCAGCACCGCATGCGCCGTCCACCGCTTCGGCGCCTGCTTCACCGCGCTCTCGCCCCACTTCCGCGCCGCGGTGAAGTCCCGCCGCTCCACCGCCAGCGCCGCCAGCGACTCCAGGGCCTGCGGATCGTTGCGCGCCCCCACCTTCAGCGACGTACGCAGCGCCTTCTCGGCCTTCGGCCAGTTCGCGGCGTCCGCGGTCCGCCGGCCCTGCTCCACGTAGGCCGCGCCCAGCACCGCCCACGACGGCCCGTCCAGCGGATGCGCCCGCAGCCGGTTCTCCCGGTCGCCGATCAGCGCCGCCAGGTCCGCCAGGGCGGCCGGTGCCCCGCCGGTGACCGCGCCGCGCGCCAGCGCCGCCGGGCCCGGCGCGGGCGGGGGAGCGGAGCCCCGGCCCCCCGGCAGCAGCACCAGCACCCCGCCGAGGACCACGCAGCCGGCGGCGGAGGCGATCAGCACCCGGCGCACGCGCCGCTTCCGCGGGCCCGGCAGGACACTCGACGTGTGGAAGTCCATGACGCTCACTGTGCGCCAGTACGACGAGCACACCGGGACAGGCGAAGGGTGCCGTCGACGGGGTTCACACCGATGGCCCCGGGTGACACGCTGTGATCATGAGCCGTATCGAAGCGCCTCGCGACGAAGACGCAGCCACGGCGGTCACCGGCACCCTCGTCGACCGGCTGCTCGCCGGCCTGCCCGCCCAGGCCGTCCTCACCGACCCCGACGTCACGGCCTCCTACGCCAACGACATGGCGAGCTTCTGCCCGGCCGGCGCCCCCGCCGTCGTCGTCCTGCCGCGCACCGTGGAGGAGGTGCAGCACGTCATGCGCACCGCCACCGCGCTGCGCGTCCCCGTCGTCCCGCAGGGCGCCCGCACCGGCCTGTCCGGCGGCGCCAACGCCACCGACGGCTGCGTGGTCCTCTCCCTCACGAAGATGGACCGCATCCTGGAGATCAACCCGGTCGACCGCGTCGCCGTCGTCGAACCGGGCGTCGTCAACGCCACGCTCTCCCGCGCGGTGAACGAGCACGGCCTGTACTACCCGCCCGACCCCTCCAGCTGGGAGACGTGCACGATCGGCGGCAACATCGGCACCGCCTCGGGCGGCCTGTGCTGCGTCAAGTACGGGGTGACCGCCGAGTACGTCCTCGGCCTCGACGTCGTCCTCGCCGACGGCCGCCTGATGTCCACCGGCCGCCGCACCGCCAAGGGCGTCGCCGGGTACGACCTCACCCGCCTCTTCGTCGGCTCCGAGGGCTCCCTCGGCATCGTCGTCCGGGCCGTCCTCGCGCTGCGCCCCAAGCCGCCCGAGCAGCTGGTGCTGGCCGCCGAGTTCGCCTCCGCGTCCGCCGCCTGCGACGCGATCTGCGCGATCATGGAGGGCGGGCACGTGCCGTCCCTCCTCGAACTGATGGACCGTACGACCGTCAAGGCCGTCAACGACCTCGCCCGCATGGGGCTGCCGGAGACCACCGAGGCGCTGCTCCTCGCCGCCTTCGACACCACCGACCCGGCCGCCGACCTCGCCGCCGTCGGTGCGCTGTGCGAGGCCGCCGGCGCCACGCAGGTGGTCCCCGCCGACGACGCGGCCGAGTCCGAACTCCTCCTCCAGGCGCGGCGCCTGTCCCTCACGGCCCTGGAGGCGGTGAAGGGCACGACGATGATCGACGACGTCTGCGTGCCGCGCTCCCGGCTCGGCGACATGCTGGCGGGCATCGAGCGCGTCGCCGCGAAGTACGGCCTGACCATCGGCGTCTGCTGCCACGCGGGCGACGGCAACACCCACCCCACCGTCTGCTTCGACGCCGCCGACCCCGACGAGTCCCGGCGCGCCCGCGAGTCCTTCGACGAGATCATGGCCCTCGGCCTGGAACTGGGCGGCACCATCACCGGCGAGCACGGTGTGGGCGTCCTGAAGAAGGAGTGGCTGGCGCGCGAGATCGGCCCGGTGGGACTGGAGATGCAGCGGGCTGTCAAACAGGTCTTCGACCCGCTCGGCATCCTCAACCCGGGCAAGCTGTTCTGACCCCGCACTCCCCGCACTAGCGGGCGAGCAGTTCGGCCAGCCCGTCGTCCAGGGCCAGTTGCCCGGCCTCCGTCCCCGGCGGCACCGCCCGCAGGGTCCGCTCCAGCCAGGCCGACACCTGTGCCGTCGGCGCCTCCAGCAGGGCGTCGCCGTCCGGGCTGCTCAGCGCCATCAGGACGACGCTGCGGCCGTCGGCCTTCGACGGCCACACCCGCACGTCCCCGTGCCCGCACGGCCGGAACACCCCCTCCACCAGCAGCTCGCGGGCGAACGTCCAGTACACGGGGCGGCCGGAGTCGATGTGGAAGGTGACGTGCACGGCGTAGGGGTCGTCGGCGAGGTAGGTGAGCCTCGCCGGGACCGGGACGCTGTACTCGGGCGACAGGATGAGCCTCAGCTCCAGCTCGCGCTCCACGACGGTGGTGTGCATGGCGGATGGGTCCTCTCTCGTACGGTCCGCGCGGGCGGGTCCGTGGTGGGCCCGCACGAGGGAGAGCGGCCCGGGCCGTGAGCGTTACGCGGGTTCGCGGAACTTTTTTCCCCGTCCGTGTGAAGTCCGTGCACGAGGTTGCCCGGAAAGGGGCGGGTACGGCGGGACTGGCCGTACGGGTTGCGCCGGTCTGATAGATGTGGAGCCCCCCAAATCAACCCCCGAGCAGATACGGGACGACGGACATGAGCGCCCCAACCCCGGCCCCCGGCGACGACAGGCCCCGCGAAGGGTATTACCCGGACCCGTCCATTCCTGGATACGTCCGGTACTGGAACGGTGCCTCCTGGGTGGCCGGCACGAGCCGGCCGGCGCCCAAGGACGGTGAGCCGCTCGCCCCGCCGCCCGGCGTGCGGCCCGCGGCACCCGCCCTGGTGGAGGAGACCGGGCCGCACTTCTTCGACGAGGATCCCGTCGAGGAACCGCCCCCCGGTGCCGCGTCCCAGCACGGCAGCCGTCCCGAGCCCGCCTCCGCCTGGGGCGCCGACCCCGCGGCACACCCCGGCAACGCGCGCGTCGCGTGGCCCAACGCCCAGGGCACCGACCCGAGGGTCCCGCACGCGGGTCCGGCTGCCGCCGGGGCCTCCGACGCGGGGGCGGCGTACGGGGATCAGGCCGACGCCCAGTCCGCCGGGTCCGCCGGCGCCGCGTCGGGCTACGGCGATCGGGCCGGCGCCCAGCCCGCTGCGGCCGGGGCTGCCAACGCGGGTTCCGCGTACGGCGATCAGGCCGGCGCCCA
>NZ_WWHX01000230.1 GCF_009862125.1 Streptomyces sp. SID5910 | reverse complement strand
TCCGTCGCGCCGGTGTCGGGCGCGCCCTCGGGCACGGCGGAGACCTGGCCGTCGGCCGGCGGGCGGGTCGGCTCGGCGGACGGCACCGGGGTGCTGACGGCCGGGGAGCTGACGGACGGCACCGGCGACGGCGCCTGGGTCGGCTCGGCGGACGGGGCGGACGGGGCGGGGGTGGCGGTGGCCGGCGGGCTGCTGGGGGCCGCGGTCGGGCCGTCGGCGAACGCGGGGGCGGTGCTCGCCAGGACGGCGGTGCACGCGAGTGCCAGGGCACTGAGGATGGTCCGGCGCATGGGGTCGCTCTCTCTCGTCGGTCGGTGTCGTCGGTCGGTGTCGTCGGTCGGTCCGTCCGCCCGTGGTCGGTGGGCGGGGACGCGGGGACGCGTGTCGCGTGGGTCGCGGATCGTGCGGAGAGACGAGGCGGCGAGGGAGCGGGTTGTAAAGAGATGGCAAAGTCACCGGAGGCGCCCGCGCCCGTCCGCTTCTTACGGACCCGTGACGTGCCGGTCCGGCGCCCCGCCCCGGCGCCCCCGCGGACCTAGCGTGGCCGTATGCGCGTACTGGTCACCGGCGGTGCCGGGTTCATCGGGTCCCATGTCGTGGAGGCGCTGCGGGCGCACGGGCACGAACCCGTCGGCTACGACGTCCGCGAGGATCCCCGCGCCGACGTGCGCGACCCGGCGGCCGTCGCCCGGGCGCTGGCCGGAGTGGACGCCGTGTGCCACCAGGCGGCGATGGTCGGGCTCGGCAACGGCTTCGCCGACGCGGCGGAGTACGTCTCGCGCAACGACCTCGGCACCGCCGTCCTGCTCACCGCCATGGCGGAGGCGGGCGTACGGCGGCTGGTGCTGGCCGGGTCGATGGTCGTGTACGGGGAGGGGCGGTACGCGTGCCGCCGGCACGGGGTGGTGCGGCCCGGGCCGCGCGCCGTCGCCGACCTGGACGCGGGCCGGTTCGAGCCCGCGTGCCCGGTGTGCGGCGCGGACCTGGACCCGGGGCTCGTCGGCGAGGACGCCCCGGCGGACCCGCGCAACGTGTACGCCACGACCAAGCTGGCCCAGGAGCACCTGGCCGCCGCCTGGTCCCGGACGACCGGCGCGGCGGCGGTGTCGCTGCGCTACCACAACGTGTACGGGCCCCGGATGCCCCGCGACACCCCGTACGCGGGCGTCGCGTCCTTCTTCCGCTCCGCGCTCGCCCGCGGCGAGGCACCGCGCGTCTTCGAGGACGGCCGCCAGCGCCGGGACTTCGTGCACGTGCGGGACGTGGCCGCGGCGAACGTCGCGGCGCTGGAGGCGCTTGAGGCCGGGCCGTCGGCCGGGGCGCTCGCGGTCTACAACACCGGCAGCGGTGATCCGCACACGGTGGGCGAGATGGCGGCCGCCCTGTCCGCCGCGTACGGCGGGCCCGAGCCCGTCGTCACCGGCGAGTACCGCCTCGGCGACGTACGCCACATCACCGCCGACTCCTCGCGGCTGCGGGCCGAGCTGGGGTGGCGGCCGCGGGTGGGGTTCGCGGAGGGGATGCGGGAGTTCGCGGGGGCGGAACTGCGCGGGGCGTGACCCCGAGCGGCCCTTCGTGACCCTGGCGTCTCAGGCGTCCGCCGTGGGCAGGAGCACCTCGAAGCGGCAGCCGCCGGGGATGTTGCGGACCGTGGCCCGGCCCCGGTGGGCCTCCACGATGCCGCGGACGATGGCGAGGCCGAGTCCCGCCCCGGCCGGGGGCGTACGGGCGTGGCTGCCGCGCCAGCCGGTGTCGAAGACGCGGGGCAGGTCCTCCTCGGGGATGCCGCCGCAGCCGTCGGTGACGGAGAGCACCACGCCCTCGGGCGAGGGTGCGGCGGCGACCGCGACCGTGCCGTCGGCGGGTGTGCGGCGGATGGCGTTGACCAGCAGGTTGCCGAGGACGCGGCTCATCTCCTTGCCGTCCACCTCGACCGGCACGGCCGCCACGGCGTCGCCGACCAGCCGTACGCCGTGCTCGCGCGCCAGCGGGTCCGCGCCGGCGAGGGCGTCGCCGACCAGGTCGTAGAGCGAGATCCGGGCCGGGGCGAGGGGGAGGGTGCCGGCGTGGATGCGGGAGAGTTCGAAGAGGTCGCCGACCATGCCGTTGAGGCGTTCCACCTCGGTGCGGATCTGGCGCAGATAGCGGTCGGGGTCGGCGGCGACGCCGTCCTCCAGGGCCTCGGACATGGCGCGCAGGCCGGCCAGCGGGGTGCGCAGGTCGTGCGAGATCCAGGCGACGAGTTCGCGCCGGGAGGTCTCCAGGGCGCGCTCCCGTTCCCGGGACTCGGTGAGCCGGGCGCTGGTGGCGGCCAGTTCCCGGCTGAGGGCGGCCAGTTCGGCGGTGGCGGGGGCCGTGGGGGCCGCGTAGCCGCCGTCGTCGCCGAAGGAGCGTGCGGCGGCGGTGAGTTCGCGGCTGCGGGCGACGACCCAGCGGCCCAGCAGCAGCGCGGTGGCGAGGGAGACGACGGCCGCCATCGCCACGACGGTGGTCACGACGGAGAGGTCGTGCGGGGACAGGAACATCGCCCAGGCGACGGCGAGGGTCCCCGCGAGCATCGCCAGGACGGCGACCGAGGCCACCACCGCGAGCGACGCGGTCAGGGAGCGGCGCCGGATGAGCCGCAGCACGCCCGCACCCGCGAGGCCGGTGGCGGCGGCGCCGGCGAAGGCGTAGAGGGCGATGAGGAGGGTGTCGCGCATGGTCAGCCCGCCTCCTGCCCGTCGGGTTCCGGGTCCCGGCCGGCCGGGTCGAAGCGGTAGCCGACGCCCCACACGGTCTGGATCAGCCGGGGCCGGGCCGGGTCGTCCTCGACCTTGCCGCGGAGCCGTCGGACGTGGACGGTGACGGTGGACAGGTCGCCGAAGTCCCAGCCCCAGACCTCGCGCATCAGCTCCTCCCGGGCGAACGCCCGCCGCGGGTGCCGCAGGAAGAAGGCGAGGAGGTCGAACTCGCGCAGGGTCAGCGCGAGTTCCGTGTCGTCCTTGGCGGCGCGGCGGGCGGCGGGGTCGAGAGTCAGCCCGGCCGCGGACAGGGGCCGGGCCGCGGGGGCGGGCCGGGTGCGGCGAAGCACGGACTCGACGCGCAGCACGAGCTCTCGCGGGCTGAAGGGCTTGGTCACGTAGTCGTCGGCGCCGACCTCCAGGCCGAGGATGCGGTCGTCCTCGTCGCCCCGGGCGGTCAGCATGACGACCGGCACGGGCCCCCGGTCGCGCAGCCGCCGGCAGACCTCCAGCCCGTCCATGCCGGGCAGCATCAGATCCAGCACCACCAGATCCGGCCGGTGCGCGGCGTCCCGGGCAAGCGCGGCGGGCCCGTCCCCGGCCCGGTCGACGACGAAACCGGCACGGTCCAGGTACCCGGCGACGACCTCGGCGACGGTGGGATCGTCATCGACGACCAGCACCCGGGCGGACCCCTCCGGGGAGCCACCGGAACGCCCGACGGGGGCGCCGCCGGGACGCCCGACCGGGGTGTCGGCGGGGTGCCCCTCGGGGGTCGTTGCCGGGGACGCGGGCTCGTTCGGGGGCTGCATGCGACCAGCCTCGCACCGTGGTCCGTGCGTGGCGGCCGGGTGGGCGTGCACGGCGGGCGACGTCCGCGTTTCGTAAGGAGCGGGCGTCCTATTTGTCCCGTTCGGGTTCGTAGGGTGGCAGCCGTGACCACCTCGCCCGCTCCCTACGTCGACGTCGTGCTGCCCTGTCTGAACGAGGCCGGGGCGCTGCCCTGGGTTCTGGCCCGGATCCCCGACGGCTGGCGCCCGCTCGTCGTCGACAACGGCTCCACCGACGGCTCGGCGGACCTCGCCCGCGCCCTCGGCGCGACGGTCGTGACCGAGCCGCGCCGCGGCTTCGGCGCCGCCTGCCACGCCGGGCTGACCGCCGCCACCGCCGACATCGTCTGCTTCTGCGACTGCGACGCCTCCCTCGACCCGGCCCTGCTGGCGCCCTTCGTGCACGAGATCCGCGCCGGCACGGCCGACCTGGTGCTCGGCCGCAGGCGCCCCCAGGGCCGGGGCGCGTGGCCCGCGCACGCCCGCGCCGGCAACCTCGCCCTCGCCCGGATGCTCCGCCGCCGCACGGGCCTTCGCCTGCACGACCTCGGCCCGCTGCGCGCCGCCCGCCGCGAGCGGCTGCTCGCCCTCGGTCTCACCGACCGGCGCAGCGGCTACCCCCTCCAGATGGTGGTGCGCGCCGCCGACGCGGGCTGGCGGATCACCGAGCACGACGTCCCCTACCTGCCCCGCACCGGCGACTCCAAGGTGACGGGGACCTGGCGGGGCACCTGGCACGCCGTACGGGACATGCGCCGGGTCCTGGCCGAGGACCCGGCACGGCCCGCCCCGCGTGAGGCGGCGCACGGGGGGAACTCACGATGAGCATGGCGACCACCCTCCTCGTCATCGCCAAGGAACCGCGCCCGGGCCGCGTCAAGACCCGCCTCACCCCGCCCTTCACCCCGGCCGAGGCGGCGGCGCTCGCCGAGGCGGCCCTCACCGACACCCTGCGTGCCGTGGCCGCCACGCCCGCGCGGCGCCGGGTGCTGGTCCTCGACGGCGCCCCCGGCCCCTGGCTGCCGGCCGGCTTCGACGTCGTACCGCAGTGCGCGGGCGGGCTCGACGAACGGCTCGCGGACGCCTTCGCCGGCTGCGCCGGGCCCGCCCTGCTGGTCGGCATGGACACCCCCCAGGTGACGCCGGAGCTGCTCGCCGTGGACTTCGCCGGCTGCGACGCGTACGTCGGCCCGGCCGAGGACGGCGGCTTCTGGGCGCTGGGCCTGGCCCGCCCCGACCCGGCCCTGCTGCGGGGCGTGCCCATGTCGACGCCGGTGACCGGGGCGGTGCAGCGCGCGCGGCTCGTCTCGGCCGGGCTGCGGGTACGCGAC
>NZ_WWHX01000229.1 GCF_009862125.1 Streptomyces sp. SID5910 | reverse complement strand
GGGCGTTGTCGGTGCCATGGTCCACCATGGGGGCATGAGTGACCCGACCAGCATCGCCGCCCCCGCCGCCGTTCGCGGTGGTCGCCCCGTGAGTGGCCCGCGCGTGCGGGAGATGACGCTCGCCGACTGCGACCGCGTGTCCGAGATACGCGTGCGGGGCTGGCAGTCGGCGTACCGGGGACTGATGCCGCAGCCGTACCTCGACGGGCTCAGTGTCACCGAGGACGCCGAGCGGCGCCGCGCCCTGTTCACCCGGGCCCCGGCCGGCCTGGTGAACCTGGTCGCGGAGGACGACGCCGGCGACGTGGTCGGCTGGGCCTGCCACGGGCCGTACCGGGACGGCGAACTGCGCACCGGGGACGCCGAGTTGTACGCGATCTACGTCGACGCCGGGCGCTTCGGCGGCGGCGTCGGACAGGCCCTGCTCGGGGAGTCGGTGCGCCGGTGCGCTGCCGCCGGGCACCCGCGGATGCTGCTGTGGGTGCTGGAGGGCAACGCCCGCGCCCGGCGCTTCTACGAGCGGGCAGGCTTCCGCGCCGACGGCGCGGTGGAGTCGTCCGACGTGGACGGCGTCCCGGTGCCCGAGGTCCGGTACACCAGACCGCTCACCGTCTGACGGCACGCACGGGACCGGCGGCTCCCCGCCACCCCGGGCCACACCGGCCGCCCCCTCACCGCTGCCCCGGGATCCGTGCCAGGGCCCGTACCGCCGCCTCGGCCAGCGACGGGTGGGCGAGGGCGTCCTTCAGCACGGGCGCGGCCCGTTCGTCGCCGAGCGAGCCGAGGCCGTCGACGCAGGCGAGCGCCACGCGCCGGTACGGGTCGTGCGGGCGCAGCCGGCGCCCCAGGGTGGTGATCAGCGCGGGCACCGCCTCCGGGGCGCGCAGCTCGACCAGCAGGCGCACCGGATGCAGGGCGTAGGCGACGCGCAGCTCGTTGGTGGCGAGGGCGGCGGCGGCGCGGGCGGTGCGCGGGTCGCCGAGCCGGGCGAGGGCGTGGGCGGCGGAGGCGCAGCGCGGCGGGTCGCGGTGGTTGAGGAGCAGCACCAGGGACTCGAAGGCCCGCCGGTCCCCCGCCAGTCCCAGCCGGAACGCGGCGAGTTCCCGGGCCCACAGCGGCTGTCCGGGCTCGGTGAGCACCGCGGCCAGCGCGTCGTGGTCGCCGGTCGCGGCGAGCCGGTCGCACGCCGTCACGGCGCCCGGTGTCCCGGAGGCGGCCGCCTCGGACCGTAAGCGCTCCGTGAGCGATCGCAACTCTTCGTCCATGACACCGAGGTTAGGCGGGTCACACGCGGTGTGGGAGCCACATCACGAACACCGGGGGCTGGCGCGCTCGTTACCCGCGAGTTAATCTCAGACGAGCGGGTCACCCACCCGCAGCACTCCGCACGACGGTTTGGTGACGCAGCCGCCGTGGGAGCAGATCGGCAGATCCGGTGCCTCGGGCACCGCAGTGCGATCCGGCCTCGGGACAGGGCCGGTCGGACCCCGCCGCCGCCCGGGCGTGTGCACGCCCTGCGGACGGCACCGGGCGTGTGCGCACGCAGCCCGGCAACACCCGCACTCCTCACTCCGTACGCACCCGGTGCGCCGTCCGGCGCACCCGGGGCGTTCCGTCGTCACCCTCATTCCTGGAGTCCCGCGATGGCCACTCCCCAGTCCGACACCCCTCTGTCCCCGCTCCGCACCGTCGCCGTGGTCGGCCTCGGCACGATGGGCACCGGCATCGCCGAGGTCCTGGCCCGGGCCGGCCGCGACGTGGTCGGCATCGACATCAGCGAGGCGCAGGCCGCGAAGGCCGTCGCCGCGCTGGAGGCGTCCACCGCCCGCGCCGTGGAGCGCGGACGCCTGACCGGGGACGAGCGCGCCGACGCCCTCGCCCGGGTCCGTACGGCCACCGACCTGCGGGCCGCGGCCGACGCCGACCTCGTGATCGAGGTGGCGCCGGAGTCGTACGAGATCAAGCAGCAGATCTTCCGGGAGCTGGACGGGATCGTGCGCCCCGACACGATCCTGGCGACCGGCACCAACGCGCTGTCGGTGACGCGGCTGGCCGCGGACTCCTCCCGCCCGGAGCGGGTGCTGGGCCTGCACTTCTTCAACCCGGCGCCGGCGATGAGACTGGTGGAGGTCGTCTCCTCGGTGCTGACCGCGCCGGCCGCCGTCGCGGCGGTCACCGATCTCGCCCTGGACCTCGGCAAGGAGCCCGTCGCGGTGGGCGACCGGCCCGGATTCGTCGCCGACGGGCTGCTGTTCGGGTATCTCAACCAGGCCGCGGCGATGTACGAGGCGAACTACGCCTCCCGCGAGGACATCGACGCCGCGATGCGGCTCGGCTGCGGGCTGCCGATGGGGCCGCTGGCGCTGCTTGACCTGATCGGCGTGGACACCGCGCGCACCGTCCTGGAGGCCATGTACTCGGCCTCGCACGACCGGCTGCACGCCCCCGCGCCCATCCTGAAGCAGCTCAGCGAGGCCGGTCTGACCGGCCGCAAGACGGGGCGCGGCTTCTACACGTACGAGGCGCCGGGCAGCGCGGTCGTCGTGCCCGACGCCCTGACCCCGCGCGCGGGCGGGACCACGGTCGCCGGCCGTCCCGTGCGCTCCGTGGGCGTCGCGGGCTCGGGCACCATGGCGTCCGGCATCGCGGAGGTGTTCGCGAAGGCCGGGTACGACGTCGTCCTCGCCGCCCGCAGCGCGGAGAAGGCCGAGACGGCCAAGGCCCGTATCGGCAAGTCCCTGGCGCGCAGCGTCGACAAGGGCAGGCTCACCACCGAGGCCGCCGCCGCGACCCTGGGGCGGATCACGCCGACGGGGACGTACGACGACTTCGCCGACGTCGACCTGGCCGTGGAGGCGGTCGCGGAGGACCTGGAGGTCAAGCAGCAGCTGTTCGCGACGCTGGACAAGGTCTGCAAGCCCGGCGCGGTGCTGGCCACCACCACCTCGTCCCTGCCCGTCGTCGCCTGCGCCCGCGCCACCTCGCGCCCGCAGGACGTGATCGGCATGCACTTCTTCAACCCGGCGCCGGCCATGAAGCTGGTCGAGGTGGTCCGCACCGTGCTGACGGCGGACGACGTGCACGCCACCGTCCGCGAGGTGTGCGCCAAGGTCCGCAAGCACGCCGTGGACTGCGGCGACCGGGCCGGGTTCATCGTGAACGCGCTGCTGTTCCCGTACCTCAACAACGCGGTCAAGATGGTGCAGGAGCACTACGCGACGCTCGACGACATCGACGCGGCGATGAAGCTGGGCGGCGGCTACCCGATGGGCCCGTTCGAGCTGCTGGACGTGGTCGGTCTCGACGTGTCGCTGGCCATCGAGAAGGTGCTGCACCGCGAGTTCCGCGACCCGGGGCTGGCCCCGGCGCCGCTGCTCGAGCACCTGGTGGCCGCGGGCTGCCTCGGCCGCAAGACGGGCCGTGGCTTCCGCGAATATGCCCGCCGCTGAGCCCGGTCCCGGCGACTGGTTCCGGTCCGAGGAGGACTGGGGCGGACTGCTCGACCCGGCCGGGTCTCCCCCGCCCTTCGTGGGCGGGGGAATCCCCGGTGATGCGCACCGGCCTGCGCACATGCAGTACGTTCGGGTCATGTCCCAGCCCGCCAAGTCCTCACGTACCCCAGCTACGCCCGACGCTCCGGAGAGCGCGGCCGGCAGCCGGGCCGCCGCCCAGCGGCTCAAAATGCGCCGGGAGCTGGCGGCCGCGGCCATGGAGCTGTTCGCGACCAAGGGCTACGAGGCGACCACCGTCGACGAGATCGCGGCCGCGGCCGGCGTCGCCCGCCGCACCTTCTTCCGCCACTTCCGCTCCAAGGAAGAGGCGATCTTCCCGGACCACGACGACACCCTGGTGCGTGCCGAGGCCGTGCTCAACGCGGCGCCCGCGCACGAGCATCCGCTGGACACCGTGTGCCGCGGCATCAAGGAAGTCATGAAGATGTACGCGGCCCGGCCGGAGATCTCGGTCGCCCGCTACAAGCTGACGCGCGAGGTGCCCACCCTGCGCGAGGCGGAGATCGCGTCGGTGGCCCGCTACGAGCGTCTGTTCACCCGCTATCTGCTCGGCCACTTCGACGAGCACGCGCACGACGACGACGCCAACGACGACCCGCTGCTGGCGGAGGTCGCCGCGTCCGCCGTGGTCACCGCCCACAACCACGTCCTGCGGCGCTGGCTGCGGGCGGGCGGGCAGGGCGACGTGGAGGCGCAGCTCGACCACGCCTTCGCGATCGTGCGCAAGACGTTCGGCACGGGCATCGGCGCCGGGCGGAGCACGGCGTCCTCGGGACCGGCCTCCGCGGCCTCGGCGGCCTCCGTGGAGGGCGAGGTGCTGGTGACGGTCGCCCGCACCGACGCCCCGCTGCACGAGATCATGCGCACCATCGAGCAGGCCCTCAAGGAGCGCTGAACCGGGTTTTTCCCCTGTGACGACGGCCACCCACCGGGTGGCCGTTTTTGCATGTCAACGCCCCTTTTCCACCCTCTACGGGACCTCATTCGATCGATCATCGCTCATATGTTGCGTAAAGATTTCATCTGAGTGCAGTTTCTGGCACTCAGTGCCTTGCGGGGTGACACGCGGTGTCATACGTTGAAGGTGTCCGGGCTGTCCCCGCACCCATCCCCCGCGCGCCCGGCGCCTGCGTCACAGGCACTTTCACCCAACCCCTCTGCACCACCGACGTAACCCTCAGCGCCCCTCCCTCAGGGCGCTCACCGCCGGAGGCAACACCGTGACCGTGAAGGACATCCTGGACGCGATCCAGTCGCCCGCATCCACGCCGGCCGACATCGCCGCACTGCCGCTCCCCGAGTCGTACCGCGCGATCACCGTGCACAAGGACGAGACCGAGATGTTCGCGGGCATGGAGACCCGCGCCAAGGACCCGCGCAAGTCGATCCACCTGGACGAGGTGCCGCTGCCCGAGCTGGGCCCGGGCGAGGCCCTGGTGGCCGTCATGGCCTCCTCGGTCAACTACAACTCGGTGTGGACCTCGATCTTCGAGCCGCTGTCCACCTTCGGCTTCCTGGAGCGCTACGGCCGCACCAGCGAGCTGGCCAAGCGCCACGACCTGCCGTACCACATCATCGGCTCCGACCTGGCCGGCGTCGTCCTGCGCACCGGCCCGGGCGTCAACGCCTGGCAGCCCGGCGACGAGGTCGTCGCGCACTGCCTCTCCGTCGAGCTGGAGTCGTCCGACGGCCACAACGACACGATGCTCGACCCCGAGCAGCGCATCTGGGGCTTCGAGACCAACTTCGGCGGCCTCGCCGAGATCGCCCTCGTCAAGTCCAACCAGCTGATGCCGAAGCCCGGCCACCTCAGCTGGGAGGAGGCCGCCGCCCCGGGCCTGGTCAACTCCACCGCGTACCGCCAGCTGGTCTCCCGCAACGGCGCCGGCATGAAGCAGGGCGACAACGTGCTCATCTGGGGCGCGAGCGGCGGCCTCGGCTCCTACGCCACCCAGTTCGCGCTGGCCGGCGGCGCCAACCCGGTCTGTGTCGTCTCCTCCCCGGAGAAGGCCGAGATCTGCCGGAAGATGGGCGCCACGGCGATCATCGACCGCAACGCCGAGGGCTACAAGTTCTGGAAGGACGAGCACACCCAGGACCCGAAGGAGTGGAAGCGCTTCGGCAAGCGCATCCGCGAGTTCACCGGCGGCGAGGACATCGACATCGTCTTCGAGCACCCCGGCCGCGAGACCTTCGGCGCCTCCGTCTTCGTCACCCGCAAGGGCGGCACCATCACCACCTGCGCCTCGACCTCGGGCTACATGCACGAGTACGACAACCGCTACCTGTGGATGTCGCTGAAGCGCATCATCGGCTCCCACTTCGCCAACTACCGCGAGGCCTGGGAGGCCAACCGCCTCATCGCCAAGGGCAAGATCCACCCGACGCTGTCCAAGGTGTACTCCCTGGAGGACACCGGCCAGGCCGCGTACGACGTGCACCGCAACCTCCACCAGGGCAAGGTCGGCGTGCTGTGCCTGGCCCCCGAGGAGGGCCTGGGCGTGCGCGACGAGGAGCTGCGCGCCCAGCACATCGACGCCATCAACCGCTTCCGGAACATCTGAGGACGGCGGAGGCCACACATGACTGAGCGTCAGAAGGACCGGCCGTGGCTCATGCGCACGTACGCCGGCCACTCCACGGCCGAGGCGTCCAACGAGCTGTACCGGCGCAACCTCGCCAAGGGGCAGACGGGTCTGTCGGTCGCCTTCGACCTGCCGACCCAGA
>NZ_WWHX01000228.1 GCF_009862125.1 Streptomyces sp. SID5910 | reverse complement strand
TAGGCCGCCGCCGAGCTGGCCGCGCACGGCGTGGAGGTGAGCCGCAGCGCCACGCACGAGGTACACGCACTGCGCGGGCCCGGTTTCGCGGGCGTGCAGTTCCATCCGGAGTCGGTGCTGACGCTGAACGGCGCGGCGATCGTGCGGGAGCTGACCGGTCAGCTGCGCGGCACGAGCACGTTCTCGGAGCGGCGGCCGGCCCGGTAGTCGAGGACGTTGCGGAGGGTGGCGTCGACGATCTGCCGGACGGCGTCCTCGGTGTAGTACGCCTGGTGCGAGGTGACCAGGACGTTCGGGAAGGTGACGAGGCGGGCCAGCGTGTCGTCGGCGATGGCCTCCAGGGACTTGTCGAGGAAGAACAGGCCCGCCTCCGCCTCGTACACGTCCAGGCCCACGCCGGTGAAGCGGCCCGCGCGCAGCTCGCCGACGAGGGCGGCGGTGTCGATCAGGCCGCCCCGGCTGGAGTTGACGAGGATCGCGTCGTCCTTCATCGCCTTCAGGGCGTTCGCGTCGATCAGGTGCTGGGTCTCGGCCATCAGCGGGACGTGCAGGCTGACGAGGTCCGCCTCGGCGAGCAGCTCGTCCTTGGGGACGTAGCGCATGCCCAGCTCCAGGCAGGCCGGGTTCTCGGCGACGTCCCAGCCGAGCAGCCGCATGCCGAAGCCGTGGGCGATGCGGGCGAAGGCCTCGCCGATCTTGCCGGTGCCGAGCACGCCGGCGGTGCGGCCGTGCAGGTCGCGGCCCATCAGGCCGTGCAGGCGGAAGTCGAAGTCGCGGGTGCGGGTGGAGGCCCGCACGACGCGCCGGTTGACGGCCATGGCGAGGGTCCAGGCGAACTCGGCGACCGAGTACGGCGAGTAGTACGAGACCCGGGCGACGGTCAGGCCGAGGCGTTCGGCGGCGACGAGGTCGACGTTGTTGAAGCCGGTGGAGCGCTGGGCGACCATCCGGGTGCCGCCGGCCGCGAGGATCTCCAGGACGCCGGCGCCGAGGTCGGCGTTGACGGAGGTGGAGACGATCTCGTGGCCGGCCGCGATGGGTGCGGTGTCCTCGGTGAGGAAGACGTCCAGGCAGTGGACGTCGTGGTGGCCCCGGAAGGCCTCCTCGATCAGGGGCTGCTCGTCGGCCTGGACGCCGAAGGCCAGGATCTGCATGACCGCTCCCGTTCCGCTGGGCTCGTGGCCGGACACGCGGCCGAATATACGGCCCCGGGCCCGGGCCCGCCGGGCGGCCGGCGGTTCTCGGCCGCGCCGGTCACGCGTCGTCCAGGCCCCGCTCTATCGCATAGCGCACGAGCTCCACGCGGTTGTGGAGCTGAAGCTTGCCGAGGGTGTTCTGCACGTGGTTCTGCACGGTGCGGTGGGAGATGACGAGGCGTTCGGCGATCTGCTTGTAGCTCAGGCCCTTGGCGACCAGGCGCAGCACCTCGGTCTCGCGGTCGGTGAGCCGGGGCGCCCCGGGCTCGCCGGTCTCCGGGGCGGGCGCCGGTTCGGAGGCGAGGCGGCGGTACTCGCCGAGGACCAGTCCGGCCAGGCCCGGGGTGAAGACGGGGTCGCCGGCGGCCGTGCGGCGCACCGCGTCCTGAAGCTCCCCGGTGGAGGCCGACTTGAGCAGATAGCCGGTCGCGCCGGACTTCACGGCCTCCAGCACGTCGGCGTGCTCGCCGCTCGCGGACAGCACGAGGACCCGCAGCTTCGGGTCGGTGCCGACGACCTCCTTGCACACCTGGACGCCGGGTTTGCCGGGCAGGTTGAGGTCGAGCACGAGCACGTCGGGTGCGGCGGCCCGGGCGCGGCGCACCGCCTGGTCACCGTCGCCTGCGGTGGCGACCACCTCGAAGCCGGACTCGGCGAGGTCTCGTGCCACGGCGTCGCGCCACATCGGGTGGTCGTCGACCACCATGACCTTGATGGGGTCCTGTCGCTCGGTCATCGGTCTGCCTTCCCCCGTGCGGTGCCGGTGTTCATGGTGGTGCTGGGCGCCTTCGGCGCCCTGAGTTCGACCTCCGTGCCCTGGCCGGGCACCGAGATCAGTTCGGCCGTGCCGCCGAGGTCGCGCAGCCGGCCCCGGATGGACAGGGCGACGCCGAGCCGCCCCTCGCCCTCGGCCTCGGCGAGCCGTCCCTCGGGGATGCCGGGGCCCTCGTCGCGGACGGTGACGATCACCTCGTCGGGCTCGTCCTCGACGAGGATCCACGCGCGCGCGTCCTCGCCGACGTGCGTGCGGACGTTGTCCAGGGCGGCCCCCACGGCGGCGGCGAGCTCCCGTGCCGCGAGCGGCGCCATGGGCACCGGGGCGCCGGGCTCGGCGAGGTTCACGCGCGCGCCGGCGTACGGGGCGAGCAGCGAGCGCAGGTCGACGGGACCGTGGGGGGCGTCCTCCTCCGGTTCCTCCACCGCCCGTACGACGGCCCCCTCGGCGGCGTCCTCCGAGACCCGGGAGACGGGGACGAGGCCGCCGGAGACCAGGGTGCGCAGCGCGACCTCCTGCTCGCCGGCCATGCGGCCCAGCTCGGCCGCCTCGCCGCCGATGACGGCGCCGCGCCGCTGCACCATCGCGAGGACCTGGAGGACGCTGTCGTGGATGTCGCGGGCGAGCCGCTCCCGCTCCCTGGTCGCCGCCTCGATCTCCAGGGCGCGGGCGAGGGTGCGTTCGGAGGCGCGGGCGACCTCGACGACGTAGCCGATGGCGATGGAGGCGACCCAGACGAGGATCACGTTGTGGACGGTGTCGCGGGCCGGGGTGCCGCGTTCGACGAGGTTGGCGACGGCGACGAGGGTGGAGGCGAGGGCCGCCCAGCGCCAGCCGCCCTTGATGGCGAAGGCCAGGACGGAGCCGGCGGTCCATATCGACGGCAGGGTCGGCCCGCCGTCCATGACCCGTTCGTGCGCGTCGGCGAACGGGGTGAGCAGGATGCCGGTGAGCGCGATCGTGAGGTCGGCGGCGAGGAAGCCCTTGGTGCAGCCGGCCGCGCCCGAGACCTTGGGGAGCGTCGCCAGGGTCCAGACGAAGAGGACGGCGTAGTAGGCGACGGCGAGCCAGGGGCGGGCGAAGCCGGACCAGGCGGTGGTGAAGAAGCCGATCGCGTACAGCATGGTGAGCACGCGGTAGCCGGCGAGCGCGCGCCACAGCGGCTGCTCGACCGACATCCTCATGACTCTCTCGCGCCTGGCCATGTCCCCCCGCCCCCGGCCCGGCCCGGCTAGGGCTCGGTCCCCTGCTCGGCGGCTTCGTCCCGCTCGGCCGCCTTCTCCTTCGCGGTCTGTTCCTTCTCCGCCTGGGCGAGCGCGGCCTTCGCGGCCTTGCCCGCCTCCCTCTCGGCCTTCGCCGCCTCCGCGAGCTGCCGCTTCATGGCGGTCGCGTACATGTCGACGTACTCCTGGCCGGAGAGCTTCATGATCTCGTACATGACCTCGTCGGTCACCGCGCGGAGCACGAAGCGGTCGTGCTCCATGCCCTGGTAGCGGGTGAAGTCGAGGGGCTTGCCGATGCGGATGCCGGGCCGCATCAGCTTCGGCATCACCTTGCCGGGCGGCTGGATCTTCTCGGTGTCGATCATGGCGACCGGGAGGACCGGGGCGCCGGTGGCGAGCGCCACGCGCGCGAGGCCGCCGGGCTTGCCGCGGTAGAGCCTGCCGTCCGGGGACCGTGTGCCCTCGGGGTAGATGCCGAACAGCTCGCCGCGCTCCAGGACCTCTATGCCGCTCTTGATGGCGGCCTCGCCCGCGCCGCGCGCGCCGGAGCGGTCCACGGGGAGCTGGCCGACGCCCTTGAAGAACGCGGCGGTCAGCCGGCCCTTCACGCCGGGCGTGTTGAAGTACTCGGCCTTGGCGATGAAGGTGACCTTGCGGTCGAGGACGGCCGGCAGGAAGAACGAGTCGGAGAACGACAGGTGGTTGCTCGCCAGAATGGCGGGGCCGTCGGCCGGGATGTGCTCCAGGCCCTCCACCCAGGGCCGGAAGGCAAGCTTCAGCGAACCCCCGATGGTGACCTTCATCGTGCCGTACAACAACCGACTGCCTCCCGTGTCTGTGGCTCAGACCTTAACCCGGGGCACCGTCAATGGCCCCGACGGCCCTGGTCGGTGTCAGTGCGGTCGCGTACGGTGAAGTACCCGCAAGTACCGCACCGCGTCCATCGCACCCGACGGTCCGGCTGTGCCGGCCCCCTGACGACAGGAGACCGAGACGTGCCGGTCCTGCCCGGAGCCGAGCCGTTCCGCCACGAGGGCGGTGAGGTCGGCGTCCTCCTCTGCCACGGCTTCACGGGTTCCCCGCAGTCGCTGCGCCCCTGGGCGCGGTATCTCGCCGAGCGCGATCTGACCGTCGCGCTGCCGCTGCTGCCCGGGCACGGCACGCGCTGGGAGGACATGCAGGTCACCGGCTGGCAGGACTGGTACGCGGAGGTGGACCGCGAGCTGCGTGCCCTGCGGGAGCGCTGCGCGCGCGTGTTCGTGGCGGGCCTGTCGATGGGCGGGGCGCTGGCGCTGCGGCTCGCCGCGAAACACGGCGACGCGGTGTCGGGCGTCGTGGTCGTCAACCCGGCGAACCGGATGCACGGCGTGGCCCAGCACGCCCTTCCGGTCCTGCGCCATCTGGTGCCCGCGACCAAGGGCATCGCCAGTGACATCGCCAAGCCGCTCGGCGCGGAGCTGGGGTACGACAGGGTGCCGCTGCACGCGGCGCACTCGCTGCGGACGTTCTTCCGTCTCGCCGACGGCGATCTGCCGCAGGTGACGCAGCCGCTGCTGTTGCTGCGCAGCCCGCAGGACCATGTGGTGCCGCCGGCCGACTCGGCGCGCATCCTCGGCCGGGTGTCGTCGACGGACGTCACGGAGATCCTGCTGGAACAGAGCTACCACGTGGCGACGTTGGACCACGACGCGGACCGGATCTTCGCGGAGAGCGTCGCGTTCATCGGCCGGCTCGCGCCCGGTTCCGTGAAGGAGCCGGATGCGGCGCCGGGGCCGGGTTCCGGTGCCGGTCTCGGTGAGGAAGGGACGGCCGCAGGTGACTGAGCACGACTCCGACCGCGAGGACCGGGAGGAGCGGGGAGAGCGGGAGGAGGTGCGGGACGTGGAGCGGGACCGCGAGCGGGACGTCGAGCGGGAGGGCCGCGAGGGGCCAGGCCCCGCTGAGGAGCGCGCGCCGGAGGAGCAGGGGGTGCCCTTCGACGAGGACGCGGCCTGGGCGGCGATCGTCGCCGGGTACGGGGAGGAGCCGCCGGACCCGCCGGGCGCCAAGCCGTTCAAGTCGGTGGAGGACCTGGCCCTCCTGGAGCCGGAGACCAACGAGGCCCCTGCGGAGCCGGAGACGAACGACGACGGGCCCGAGCCGGAGCGGCCGGCCTCGGCCCGTCCGCTGGGCAGCTCCGTCGCCTTCGCCCCGGGTGTCGGGCCGCGCGACCACAGCCTGGCCGAGCCGTCCGAGGGCGATCTCGGCGATTCCGACGAGGGCCACTTCGTGCCGCCCGAGCCGCCGCCCCTGCCCGAGGGCGACACCACGGCGAAGTTCGCCTGGCTTGGTGTGGTCGGCGGGCCGGTGCTGCTCCTGCTGGCGGTGGTGCTGGGCTGGGACATGACCTGGTGGCTGAAGACCCTGGGCATCGGCGGCTTCCTCGGCGGCTTCGCCACGCTGGTCATGCGGATGCGCACGGGCGACGAGGACGACGACGACCCGGGGCGCGGCGCGGTGGTCTGAGGCCGCGCGTACACCGCGAGGTGTTCAGGCGGCGGGCACGCGGAGGGCGGTCAGGACCGGGAGATGGTCCGTGGCCGCCCTCAGGTCGTCCTCGGCCACCCCGGGCAGGCCCGCCGGCACCCCGCAGCCCAGCACCTCGACGCCGTCCGTGGTGAGGACCGCGTCGATGCGCTGATGCGGGTCGGCGGCGGTGGACGTGTACTCGCCGCCCCAGGGAGCGACGGTCCAGCAGTCCCGCAGCCCGTCGCCGAGCCGCCGGAAGACGGGGCCGCCGGGGCGTTCGTTCAGATCGCCGCCCGCCACGGCGTGCTCCACGCCCAGCGCGGCGACCCGGTCGAGGAGCAGGCCGGCCTGAGCGAGTCGCTCGTCCTTCTGGAGCGACAGATGGCAGCTGACGACGCCGAGACGGGCCTTGCCGAAGCGGACCACGGCGGTGGCGAAGCCCCTGCGGTGCAGGCCGGGGGTGAGCGGGAGCAGGACGTCCTCGGTGCGCTCGACGGTGGCCCGCAGGGAGCACAGCAGCGCCGGTCCGGCTGCCGTGGCGCCCCCGGAGAGGAGCACGAGGCCGGAGGCCGCGGCCAGGCGGGAGAGCTTCTTGCGCCAGCGGAAGAAGCGGGGGGCCTCCTGGAGGAGGACGAGGTCGGGGGCGCAGGCGGCGATCACGCGGGCCAGGGCGTCGGTGTCGTCGCGCATCGAGCGGATGTTGTAGCTGAGGACCCGGATGACGGCGGAACCGTCGGGTTCGGTGCGGGAGTTGGGGAGCGGCTCCATGTGGATCACAGTACGCCCAACAGCTCGGGGCGCGAGGATTGTGGGCGAGTGCCGGTTCGTCGTGGCTGATCGCGCAGTTCCCCGCGCCCCTAGAGGCGTTGCTGTGGGCCTCGTTTACATGATCGGGTCGGGCTCGCGGGCCAGGTCCGCTGCGCCTACCATGCCTGCCTTGTTGCCGAGTTCGGCGGCGATCACGTCGGCGACCGGGCGCCAGTTGCCGCCGACCAGCCAGCGCTTGTACGACTTGCGGATCGGGTCCAGGACCAGGTCGCCCTCGTCGGAGAGGCCGCCGCCGACGATGAAGGCGGACGGGTCGAAGAGCGAGGCGAGGTCGGCGAGGCCGGCGCCGGCCCAGCGGGCCAGCTCGCGGTAGGAGTCGACGGCGACCGGGCAGCCCTGCCGGGCGGCGACCGAGATGTGCTTGCCCTCGATGCCCTCGGGGGTGCCGTCGCCGAGCGCGAGCAGCACCTCGGCGCGCTCGGGGGTGGCGTTGGCGCGCTGCTTGGCGTAGCGCACGAGGGCGCGGCCGGAGGCGTACTGCTCCCAGCAGCCCTGTGAGCCGCAGCCGCACAGCAGGCCGTCCGGCACCATGCGGATGTGGCCGAACTCGGCGGCCACGCCGAAGTGGCCGCGGCGCAGCTTGTTGCCGATGATGATGCCGCCGCCGAGGCCGGTGCCGAGGGTGATGCAGATGACGTTGCGGTGGCCCTTGCCCGCGCCGAACTTGTACTCGCCCCAGGCCGCGGCGTTGGCGTCGTTCTCCACGACGACCGGGAGGCCGACGCGGGCCTCGACCTTCTCCTTGAGCGGCTCGTTGCGCCAGTCGATGTTCGGCGCGAAGTAGACCTCGGAGCGCTGGCGGTTGACGTATCCGGCGGCGCCGATGCCCACGCCGACGATCTCGTGCCCCGCGCGTGCGCCCTCCACCGCCGAGGCGATGGCGTCCACGATGGCCTCGGGCGTGCTGGGGGTCGGCACCTTGAAGGTCGAGAGGATGTTGCCTTCCTCGTCGACCACGCCGGCCGCGATCTTCGTGCCGCCGATGTCGACGCCGATGGTGAGTCCCATGAATCCCTCAGTTTCGGTCGAGCCCCGCTACGGCCAACCGTACCCGAGGGGGCCTCAGTCCAAGTCGATGCGTTGGCCGGGGCCGGTGCCCTCGTCGCCGTCGTCGCGGGGTTCGTCCTGGTCACGGGGGTCGTCGGCGCCGGTCGTCCCGGTGGTCCAGCGACGCTCCTGGTTCTGGACGGCGGAGCGGTAGGCGGCGAGGAGTTCGCCGCCGGCCGCAGCGAGGTGATCGAAAACGTCCGGATTGCGCTCGATGACCGGTTCGACGGCGGCCTTGGCCTGCTGGACGACCTGCCGGACCACCTGCTGGGCGGCCGGTCCGGCGACCTGGCCGAGCAGCGGGGACTGGAGGCCGGACAGCTTGTCCGCGACCGTCTCGACCAGCCTGCGCAGTTCCTCGGCGGCCGAGCCCGGCTGCGGCCCGTGCTCGGCGCGGCGGCGGGCCTTCTCGGCCTCCAGGTCCTCGGCGCACGCCGTGGCCCAGGCGTCGTCGTCGGTCGCCCGCGTCTCGCCGGCCGGCGCGGCCGGCCCGACCGTGTCGGCCTCGTCGTGGCGAGCGGCCTCGGACGGGGGGAGCTCTTCGCTCATGACGGACTCCTGACTACGGTTCGTCCTTACGACGTTACCCGAACGGGCGTGGCGGCTTCAGCGTCCCTGCGGCCACAGCCGGGGGTCCGGCGCGAACCGGACGGCGAGGGTGCCCTCGCGCAGGGCGGCCCCGTCGACGGTGCAGCGGCGCAGCGCGGACGGCAGCGGCACGATCCGGCGGAACGGGCCGGTGGTGACGACCAGTTCGTCGCCGCGCCGGACGAGGTCGAGGTCGTCGCGTATGGCGCCGGGCAGCGGGATGTGCCAGACGAGGACGCCGTCGTCGGCCAGCCGGTCGGCGACGGGCCACTCGACCGGGGGGACGTCCTCGTCGACGCCCGGGGCGTCCAGGGCGGCCAGGTCGTCGGCGCCGCGCGGGTCGCGTCCCAGGTGGGCGACGGTCCGGACGTCGTACGTCCCGTGCCACTCCGCGAGCGTCTTGCGCTGCTGGGCGAGGGGGCCGGCGAGCCAGCTGTCCGCGGGGGCGTCCTCGGGCAGGACGCGGTTGGCGACCAGCAGGTCGGTGCGCAGGCCGCGCAGGGCGAGGCCGAGGCGGGCGGTGCGGGCGGCGTCGGCGCCGGCGGGGCCCGGTTCGGCGACGAGCCGTACGACGGTGTGCCGGTCGGCGAGGACGGCCTCGGTGGCGGCGAGTTCCAGGTCCCAGCGGGCGGCGGCCTCGTACAGGGACTCGGCGGGCATGGGGACGCCCGCGAGGCGGCCGAGGACGGGGCGCAGGGCGCGGGCGGCCTGCCGCTCGGGCGGGAGCAGGCGGCGCAGATAGCGGCGCAGTTCCTCGGGGAGGGCGAGCAGGGCGAGGGCGCGCGGGGCGGCCGGGAGGTCGACGACGAGGAGGTCGTGCGCCTCGGCGAGGGCGGCGTCGCGCACGGCGCGCAGCAGGGCGAGTTCGTCGGCGCCGGGCAGGGGCGTGAGCTCCTCGGCGTCGAGGCGGGCTGCGCCGAGCAGGTCGAGGGCGGAGGCGGCGCGTTCCTGGAGGGCGGCGAGGCCGTCCCGGAAACCCTGGGCGGCGTCGGGGCGCCGGACCGTGAGGCCGGGTTCGACGCGGGCCGGTTCCGGGCCGGTGCGCATCCCGAGCGCGGCGCCGAGGGTGTCGTCGCGGTCGGCGCCGAGCAGCAGGGTGCGGGTGCCCTGCCGGGCGGCGGCGAGCGCGGTGGCGGCGGCGACGGTGGTACGGCCGCTGCCGCCGGGGCCTGTGATCAGGATGGTGCGCATGGGGGTGAACGGTACCCGGGGGCTCCGCCGGTTGGGCTGGTGACCGGCGGGGGCGCGAGCGGGCGTGGGTGCGCGGCCCGCGTTGCGGGGTGCCCCGCGTCTGGGGCACCGTACCGGCGTGACGCGGCCCGGCGTTGCGGGGTGCCGCTGCGCCCACCCG
>NZ_WWHX01000227.1 GCF_009862125.1 Streptomyces sp. SID5910 | reverse complement strand
GAGGACGGACACCCCCCGGCGCGGCCCCGACCCACCCACCGGACCGAAGGCGCTACGCGCACCCCCACCGGACCCGCACAGGCCGCCGCAGGCATCCCGCGGCGGCCGGTACAGCGATGGCGATCGCGCTCTACTCCTCGTCCTCGGCCTCGTCCGTGGCCGCAGCCCCGCCCCCGCTCGCTCCCCCGTCCAGGAGCCGCGACAGCTGCCCCCCCACGATCCGCTTGAACTTCCGCTGCTGCGGCCGCGTACGGTCCAGCACCGCGACCTCCAGCCGCTCCGCCGGAATCTCCCGCTCGCTGCCGTTCGTGTCCCGCGACAGCGCCTGCACCGCCAGCTTCAGCGCCTCGGCCAGCGTCATCCCGTCCCGGTGCCGCTGGTCCAGGTACCCGCTGATCTGCTCCGCGTTGCCCCCGACCGCCACCGACCCGTGCTCGTCGACGATCGACCCGTCGTGCGGCAGCCGGTAGATCTGGTCACCCTCGGGACTGTCCCCGACCTCGGCGACGACCAGCTCCACCTCGTACGGCTTCTCGGCCGAGCTGGAGAAGATCGTGCCCAGCGTCTGGGCGTACACGTTGGCGAGTCCCCGGGCCGTCACGTCGTCCCGGTCGTAGGTGTAGCCCCGCAGGTCGGCGTAGCGCACGCCACCGATCCGCAGGTTCTCGTACTCGTTGTACTTGCCGGCGGCCGCGAAGCCGATCCGGTCGTAGATCTCGCTGAACTTGTGCAGCGCACGGGACGGGTTCTCGCCGACGAACACGATGCCGTCGGCGTATTGCAGCACGACCAGGCTGCGGCCACGGGCGATGCCCTTGCGGGCGTACTCCGCCCGGTCGGCCATCGCCTGCTGGGGTGAGACATAGAACGGCGTCGACACCGGTTATCCGTCCCTTTCTGTCGAAGTCACTGGACCACCTGTCACCAACACGACGAGGCCGGCCGCTACAGCAGCGCGGCCCGCGGACCGTCGGGCTGCTCCAGCCGCCGGTCGAGGACCGAGCGGGCGAGCCGCGAGCTCTCGTCCTCGGTCAGCCGGCGGAAGCCGTCCTCGGTGATCACAGTGATGATCGGGTAGATCCGGCGCGCGACGTCGGGACCACCGGTCGCCGAGTCGTCGTCCGCCGCGTCGTACAGCGCTTGGACCACGAGCGTCGTGGCCTCTTCCTCGCTGAGGTCGTCACGGAAGAGCTTCTTCATCGCACCGCGCGCGAAGATCGACCCGGAGCCCGTGGTCGCGTAGTGGTGCTCCTCGGAGCGCCCGCCCGTCACGTCGTACGAGAAGATGCGGCCCCTGCCGCGGTCCACGTCGTACCCGGCGAACAGCGGCACCACGGCCAGCCCCTGCATCGCCATGCCCAGGTTGGAGCGGATCATCGTCGACAGACGGTTCGCCTTGCCCTCCAGGGACAGCTGCGCGCCCTCGACCTTCTCGAAGTGCTCAAGCTCCAGCTGGAAGAGCTTCACCATCTCCACGGCCAGACCGGCCGTGCCGGCGATGCCCACCGCGGAGTACTCGTCGGCCGGGAACACCTTCTCGATGTCCCGCTGCGCGATCATGTTGCCCATGGTCGCTCGCCGGTCACCGGCGAGCACGACGCCGCCGGGGAAGGTCACGGCCACGATCGTGGTGCCGTGCGGCGCCTCCACCACGCCCTGCACCGGCGGCAGCTGCCGGTTGCCCGGCAGCAGCTCGGGCTGGTGCTCTCCCAGGAAGTCCATGAACGAAGAGGACCCGGGCGTCAGGAAGGCAGCTGGCAGACGCCCGGTGCTACGAGTGTTGGCTTCCACGCGATTCCTTCCACGTATGCGTCAGCTATGCCACGGACCCTACCCGCCCTGCGGCGGTGATCCACATACTCGGCGGGAACCACGGAACGATCACCCGAGACCCCCGCCGAAGGCAGCGCGCGGTGCGGTCCGACCGCACCGCGCGCGCCTCCCTCGATCCACTCGTCCACCCCTCGCACGCCCGTCGGGCCTACGAAACGAAGGAGGAGTAGGCCTACTGGCCACCCTTCTGCACGAAGGAACGCACGAAGTCCTCGGCGTTCTCCTCGAGGACGTCGTCGATCTCGTCCAGGACGGAGTCCACGTCGTCGCTGAGCTTCTCCTGGCGCTCCTTGAGGTCCTCGGAAGCCTGCGCGTCCTGCGCCTGCTCCTCGACCTCCTCGGTGGAACGCGTGGCCTTCTGCTGCCCGCCGCCGGTGTCCTTGGTCGCCATAACCCTCACCCCGCTCGGTTCGCCCGACACAGTTGCTCGGTCAAGATCAGACCCTACAAGCCGGGTCCGACATCGGCCCCGCAGTTTCTCCAACGTACGGGGGCCATCTCGATGGTTCCCGGACCCGGTGACTTTCACCCTGTCCGGCGGTCTTCTCCCGTGTACCCGCTCGGCGCCGTCACCCGCCGGACAGGACCTTGACCAGGTCGTCCGCGGTGCGGCAGCGGTCCAGGAGCTCCTTGACGTGATTACGCGTTCCGCGAAGCGGTTCCAGGGTTGGCACCCGCTGGAGCGAGTCGCGCCCCGGCAGGTCGAAGATCACCGAGTCCCAGGAGGCCGCGGCGACGTCGTCCGCGTACTGCTCCAGACAGCGCCCGCGGAAGTACGCCCGGGTGTCCTCCGGAGGCTTCGTACGGGCCCTCTCGACCTCCGTCTCGTCCAGGAGGCGCTTGATGCGGCCCCGGTCCACCAGCCGGTTGTAGAGGCCCTTGTCGGGCCGCACGTCCGCGTACTGGAGGTCGACGAGGTGCAGCCGGGCGGCGTCCCAGTCCAGGTCGTCCCGGCGCCGGTAGCCCTCCATGAGTTCCCGCTTGGCGACCCAGTCCAGCTCGCCGGCGAGGCTCATCGGGTCGTTCTCGAGCCGGTTGAGGGTGTCCTCCCAGCGGCCCAGGACGTCCTTGGTCTGGTCGTCGGCATCCGCTCCGTACCGTTCCTCGACGTACTTGCGCGCCAGCTCGTAGTACTCCATCTGGAGCTGCACCGCGGTGAGGGTGCGCCCGCTGCGGAGAGTGATCAGGTGCTGGAGCGACGGGTCGTGCGAGACCTGGTGGAGGGTGCGTACGGGCTGGTCCACGGCGAGGTCGACGGCGATGAAGCCGTCCTCGATCATCGACAGGACCAGGGCCGTCGTGCCCAGCTTCAGATAGGTCGAGATCTCGGACAGGTTCGCGTCGCCGATGATCACGTGCAGCCGCCGCCACTTCTCGGCGTCCGCGTGCGGTTCGTCGCGGGTGTTGATGATGGGCCGCTTCAGCGTCGTCTCCAGGCCGACCTCGACCTCGAAGTAGTCGGCGCGCTGGCTGAGCTGGAAGCCGTGTTCGTGCCCGTCCTGACCGATGCCGACGCGGCCGGCGCCGGTGAAGACCTGGCGGGAGACGAAGAAGGGCGTCAGGTGGCGCACGATGTCCGAGAAGGCGGTCTCCCGCTTCATCAGGTAGTTCTCGTGCGTGCCGTAGGAGGCGCCCTTGTTGTCGGTGTTGTTCTTGTAGAGGTGGATCGGCTGGGCGCCCGGCAGCTGGGCCGCCCGTTCGGCCGCCTCGGCCATGATGCGCTCGCCGGCCTTGTCCCACAGCACGGCGTCCCGCGGGTTGGTGACCTCCGGAGCGCTGTACTCGGGGTGGGCGTGGTCGACGTAGAGCCGTGCTCCGTTGGTGAGGATGACATTGGCCAGGCCGATGTCCTCGTCGGTGAGCTGGCTGGAGTCGGCTGCCTCGCGGGCGAGGTCGAAGCCTCGCGCGTCCCGCAGCGGGTTCTCCTCCTCGAAATCCCAGCGGGCCCGGCGGGCCCGGTGCATCGCCGCCGCGTAGGCGTTGACGATCTGGGACGAGGTGAGCATGGCATTGGCGTTGGGGTGACCGGGGACGGAGATCCCGTACTCCGTCTCGATGCCCATTACTCGCCGTACGGTCATGCGGCCCTCCTTGCCCGGCGGCGCCCTCGGTCGTGGGCGCCGCTCACGTGGCGCTCCGGTGCGTGTGCGGTGCCCGTCCCCGCACTGCGCGACTCGGCGGTACGGAAGAGCCTAGAACGCCTTTGCGCTGGTGGGGAGATCATTTGCGTCATTGCCTTGCTCCAGCCGTGGCCCCCAAAAACAGTCGGCTGCGGGTACCCACCGAAGGGCACCCGCAGCCGCCCTGCCTTTTACAGGTACTGACCGGTGTTCGCCACCGTGTCGATGGAGCGTCCGGTGTCCGCACCCTGCTTTCCGGTGACGAGCGTACGGATGTACACGATCCGCTCGCCCTTCTTTCCGGAGATGCGGGCCCAGTCGTCCGGGTTGGTGGTGTTGGGCAGGTCCTCGTTCTCCTTGAACTCGTCCACGCAGGCCTGGAGGAGGTGGGAGACGCGAAGGCCCTTCTGGTTCTTGTCCAGGAAGTCCTTGATCGCCATCTTCTTGGCGCGGCCCACGATGTTCTCGATCATGGCACCGGAATTGAAGTCCTTGAAGTAGAGGACTTCCTTGTCGCCATTGGCGTAGGTGACTTCCAGAAAGCGGTTCTCCTCGGATTCGGCGTACATCTGTTCCACCGCCGTCTGGATCATGCTCTGGACGGTGGCCGCCTTGTCCTTCTCGTGCTCCGTGAGGTCGTCCACGTGCAGCGGGAGGCGCTCGGTGAGGTACTTGCCGAAGATGTCCTTGGCCGCTTCGGCGTCCGGACGCTCGATCTTGATCTTCACGTCGAGCCGGCCGGGCCGCAGGATGGCGGGGTCGATCATGTCCTCACGGTTGGAGGCGCCGATCACGACCACGTTCTGCAAGCCCTCCACACCGTCGATCTCGGCGAGCAGCTGCGGGACGATGGTGTTCTCCACGTCCGAGCTGACACCGGAGCCGCGGGTGCGGAAGAGGGACTCCATCTCGTCGAAGAAGACGATGACGGGGGTGCCCTCGCTGGCCTTCTCCCGTGCACGCTGGAAGACGAGGCGGATCTGCCGCTCGGTCTCGCCGACGTACTTGTTGAGGAGCTCGGGGCCCTTGATGTTGAGGAAGAAGCTCTTGCCGGCGGCCTGGCCGGTGACCTCGGCGACCTTCTTGGCCAGCGAGTTGGCGACGGCCTTGGCGATGAGCGTCTTGCCGCATCCGGGCGGCCCGTAGAGCAGGACGCCCTTGGGCGGACGCAGCTCGTGCTCCCGGAACAGGTCGGGGTAGAGATAGGGGAGCTCGACCGCGTCGCGGATCATCTCGATCTGTCCGCCGAGGCCACCGATCTGCTCGTAGCCGATGTCGGGGACCTCTTCGAGGACGAGTTCCTCGACCTCGCTCTTGGGGACGACCTCGTAGACGTAACCGGAGCGGGGTTCGAGCAGGAGGGCGTCGCCGGGGCGGATGGTGATGCCCCGCAGCGGCTCGGCGAGCCGGACCACGCGCTCCTCGTCGGTGTGCCCGAGCACGAGGGCGCGCTCGCCGTCCTCGAGGATCTCCTTGAGGGTGACGATGTCGCCGACGCTCTCGTACTCCATGGCCTCGACCACGTTGAGGGCTTCGTTGAGCATCACTTCCTGGCCGCGCCGGAGCTCGTCGAGCTCGACGCTCGGGCTGACGTTCACCCGGAGTTTGCGGCCGCCGGTGAAGATGTCGGCGGTGCCGTCCTCGTTGGCCTGCAAGAACACACCGAAGCCTGCCGGTGGCTGGGCCAGCCGGTCGACCTCCTCCTTGAGGGCCACGATCTGGTCGCGGGCCTCGCGGAGCGTGCCGGCGAGTCGCTCGTTCTGGGCGGACACACCGGCCAGGTTGGTCTGCAGCTCGACGATCCGCTCTTCGAGAATTCTCGTGTGCCGCGGAGAGTCGGCGAGCTTGCGTCGCAGGACGGCGATCTCCTGCTCAAGATAGGCCACCTGCCCGGCCGGGTCCTCGGACCCGCGTCCCGGGCGGATGCCGCGGTTCATGTCGTCGTCGTGGGCTGCCACGGTCCTCACCTCCTCCAAGGGGAGCTGGACGCTTCCAGACCCTACCTGGGTGGGTGTCGATTGAAACCCCTAGATCACAAAGACTGTCGGGGTGTGTCCGATCTTCACCCTTGCGCTCTCCCTCACGCCAGGGGAATACCCACCGAACGTGACGGGAACCCAGGCGAGGGTAGGGTCGAACCGTTCAACACCCGTCAGAGCTGGCCGGATTCCCGACCGGCTCGACGCAGGAAACGGCAGGAAGCAATGAGTGTGCAGCAGGAGGCCGGAGTCGACGGCGAGGCTCTCGAGGTCTGGATCGACCAGGACCTGTGTACCGGCGACGGCATCTGCGCGCAGTACGCGCCCGAGGTGTTCGAGCTGGACATCGACGGTCTGGCCTATGTGAAGGGCGCCGGCGACGAGCTCCTCCAGGCCAAGGGCGCGACGACGCCCGTGCCGTTGCCCCTGCTGACGGACGTGGTCGACTCCGCGAAGGAGTGTCCGGGCGAGTGCATCCATGTACGTCGCGTTTCGGACAGGGCAGAGATCTACGGCCCGGACGCAGAGTGACCGAACTGTGACGTAAAGGCCACGCACAGTGACCGCTGTGCGCCGGGTCACACCTCTCGGGGGTCTCCCCTCGGTCAGACGGCCCGCGCCTGGGACGGCGTGTCGCGGACGAACGCGCCGTCCTTCCACTGCCACTTCACGTCGTCGGTGACGTCCGGGCAGCAACTGGGCACGTCGGACGACGAGTAGCCGAGGAGCCTCGCGAGGACGGCACCGCCGCGCACCGAGAAGTCGGTGACCGTCCGGCGCTCCTTCGGATCCACCAGGGTGGCCACCACACGGGACTTGCCGCTGCCGGTGTCCCGGGTCAGGACGTAGACGCCGTCGGGCGGGGTGCCCATGGGCGCGTCGCAGTGCACGACGGCCACCGTCTCGGGCCGGCCGTCGCCGTCGAGGTCCCCGGACGCCTTCTTCTGCACCACGGCCTCGACCGGGCCGCACTCCAGGGGGAACACGACAGTCGCCGGATCGGGCGGCGTGCTGTGCGCCGGGGCCGTCTTCGTCTGCGGTCCGGCGGCCTGGGCCGCTGTCGCGGCGTCGGGCTGAAGGACCGAGGAGAGGGCCACGACTCCGGCCAGAGCGGTGGCGGTGGCGACCCAGTGGATCGGCCGGGTGTGCGTGTGCGACAGGTCCGGAACGGCGGGGTGCTGCACGAGGAGTGTCTCCTGTGAGGGCTGTGCCGGTGGGGGTGGCCAGCATCGTGCCACACGTCACAGTGCGAGGGAACGGCGGGGTGGGTACTGGTGCGGATTGCCCTGGCGTGGCCTGCCGCGCCGGGTGTGCCCTTCAACGCGACGACGCCGTGGTGGAGTTCCCGGTCGGTGCCGGAACTCCACCACGGCGTCGGTACGTTGACCGTGGCGAGGGGCCGTCTCAGCGGCCGGAGCCGCCGCCGGCGTTGGGGCCGTCGTAGTCCTCGCCGTAGGCGCCCTTGGCGGGGCGGCGGCGGCGCATGGGCGGCTCGACGCCGTCGGCGAGGCGGCGGGCGGTGAGCAGGAAGCCGGTGTGGCCGATCATCCGGTGGTCCGGGCGCACGGCCAGGCCCTCGACGTGCCAGTTGCGGATCATCGTCTCCCAGGAGGTCGGCTCGTTGAAGCAGCCGATCTCGCGGATGGACTCGACGGTCCGCGCGAGCTGGGTGGTGGTCGCGACGTAGCAGCACAGGATGCCGCCGGGCACGAGTGCCTTGGAGACGGCCTCCAGGCACTCCCAGGGGGCGAGCATGTCGAGGATGACCCGGTCGACGTCGGCGTCGGACAGGTTGTCCTGGAGGTCGCCGACCGTGAGCTGCCAGGCGGGGTGCGGGCCGCCGAAGTAGCGCTCCACGTTCTGCCGGGCGATGTCGGCGAAGTCCTCGCGGCGCTCGTAGGAGTGCAGCATTCCCTGGTCGCCGATGGCGCGGAGCAGGAAGCTGCTGAGCGAGCCGGAGCCCACACCGGCCTCGACGACGCGCGCGCCGGGGAAGATGTCGGCGAAGGCGAGGATCTGCCCCGCGTCCTTCGGGTAGACGACGGCTGCCCCGCGGGGCATGGACAGGACGTAGTCGGGGAGCAGGGGGCGCAGCGCGAGGTAGGCGACGTTACCGGTGGTGCGGACAACGCTGCCCTCGGGAGCACCGATCAGTTCGTCGTGGGGGAAGGAACCCTTGTGGGTGTGGAAGTTCTTCCCGGCCTCGAGCGTGAACGTGTAGTGGCGGCCCTTGGGGTCGGTCAGCTGAACCTGGTCCCCGACCTTGAAGGGCCCGCGCCTGCGGGCGGCACCGGTCGGTTCGGACATGTGACCAGCCTACCGGCTCCCTGCCGGGGGCTTGACCAGCGTAGGCGGGTGAGGGCCGCGGTGCGTGCGGACGGCGCGGGCCGTACGGGGTCGCTCGCGCAGTTCCCCGCTCCTCTTCGGGCCGCGTTCAGCTGGGCCTTGCCATGGCCTTGACGAAGGCCCGCTCCACGTCGGCGGCGGACAGGACGCCGTAGATCTCGCCGGTGTCCTCGACGACCAGGTACTCGGTGGCCGGGGAGGCCCGCAGGGCGTCGAGGAGTTCCTCGCCGGACAGCTCGGCGGAGACGCGCATGCCGTCGGTGAGGTCCTGGGCGAGCCCGCTGACCGGGACCCAGGGGCGGCGGTGCTCGGGTACGCCGACGATGGCGGCCTCACGGACCAGGGAGACGGGCCTGCCCTCGGTGTCGACGACGACCAGGGCGCGGGCACCGGAGGCGTTGGCGCGGCGCAGGGCCTCGGAGAGCGGGGTGTCGGCGGGGACGGGGACCGCGCGCCGGGTGAGGGCGCGGGCGCGCAGCTCGGGCAGGTGCTCGCGCAGGCGGGCCATGCGCAGGCTGTTGCCGGCGCCGGTCCAGATGATCGCGGCCAGGATGGCGGCGAGCAGCGCGTCCATCAGCGTGTCCATGCCGACGTTGTCCACGGCCCCGGAGCCGAGCGCTCCGGACTGGGTGAGCAGCGGCAGCCCGATCAGCACGGAGACGGCGAGTGCCCGGCCGACCCAGGCGGCGGCGACCGTGCCGCTCATCGGCTTGCCGGTGATCTTCCAGACGACGGCGCGGAGCATCCGGCCGCCGTCGAGCGGGAGGCCGGGGAGCAGGTTGAAGGCGGCGACGATGAGGTTGGAGATCATCAGGCCGGCGAGCAGGACGCCGGGGACGGTGCCCGGCTCGACGGGCAGCAGGGCGAGGTAGAAGACGCCGGCGAGGACGAGGGAGAGCAGCGGGCCGACGAAGGCCAGCACGAACTCGCGGCCGGGGGTCTCGGCCTCCTTCTCGATCTCGGAGACGCCGCCGAAGAACTGGAGCTGGATGCGGCGCACGGGGAGCTTGAAGCGGAGGGCGGCGACGGTGTGGGCCAGTTCGTGGACGAGGACGGAGGCGTAGAAGGCGACCGCGAAGAAGAGGGAGACCAGGTAGCGGGCGGCGCCCAGCTCGGGCAGGACCCGGTCGAGCTGGCCGCCGAACACCCAGGTGATCAGGGCGGCGACCAGGAACCAGCTGGGCGCGACGTACACGGGCACGCCGAAGGGCCGTCCCATCAGCAGCCCGCCGCCGGGCTCGGGGCGACGCTGCGGTGGCCGGCCCGGGCCGCGGCCGGTGCGGGCCTCGGTACGGGCGTGGTGGGCCGGAGCCGGGGGCTTCGGTGCGGGCTCGGACGGGGTGTCCCGCCCCGGCCCGTCCCCCGGCCCGTCCTGCGGCCCGTCCCCCG